>CAVIFH010000070.1:0-8705 GCA_963641615.1 bacterium
GTATTACCTCAGCTCCATTGCCAATGGTGAGCTTGGCAATCAGGTAACCGCACTGGAGCATATGCGCAAAGCTGTCAGCATGGAGCCGGACAATCAGGAGTATTTGTGGGCACTGAGTCAGCTGGAAAACGGCGGATCGGCCTACCGTCGGCAGGCCGAAAATTACGGCGGCTTCGCCGTGGGCGGTATTCCCTGCGGCGGCATCTGCCTGTGCTACCTTGCTCAGATGTTCTGCTTCAACGGACATATGCCATTTTTATTCTGCTGCTGAAAAATCACGCACATAAATTGCTTTTTCGCAATTTGCAGAGGAATACGGCAGAAAATTGCCTGAGGCAGCCTCCGGTGGGAGACTATAGAATTGAGAAAATACATGCGCCCTGCCGGTTAAGGCAGGGCGCAAATCCTAGTTCGGGAACACCATTTATCCCGATTCATATTCAATGGAGCAGGATACGGGAATCGAACCCGCCTCTGTGGCTTGGGAAGCGACCATTCTACCAATGAACTAATCCTGCATATCCCTTAGGACAGCAGTATTGTATCAGATTCCATTGGAAAATTCAACTGTTTTTTTGACCTTATTGAAATTTACAGTGCTGTTTAAGCCCTTATTTCCCAAGCTGCCAGAATGCAACAGCACTCGCGGCCGCCACATTGAGAGAATCCACATCATGTGACATTGGAATTTTAACTGTGTAATCACATGCCGCAATGGTTGTTTTTGCAAGTCCGTCTCCCTCTGTCCCAAGCACAATTGCAAGGCGCTGCTGTGCGGTGAGAACCGGATGATCTACAGAAATACTGTCATCCGTCAGTGCCATTGCGGCAGTTTTAAAGCCGAGCGTGTGCAGCAGCTCCGTCCAATTTTCTCCAAGATATGCCCATGGTATCTGAAATACTGTACCCATGCTCACCCGTGCAGCCCGACGGTAAAGAGGGTCGGTACACCCCCGGGTCAAAAGCACTGCGTCCATATTCAGCGCTGCCGCGGAGCGAAATATGGCTCCCAGATTTGTTGGATTCATAACATCTTCCAGTACGGCAATCCGTCTGGCTCCGCTGAGCACCTCCTCCGGTGTCCGCAGCGGCTTTCGGTACATTGCGCACAGCATTCCTCGTGTCAATTGAAATCCGGTCAGCTGTGTCAGCACCGGGAGCGGCGCTGTGTATACAGGCACATCTCCGCAGGCTTCAATTGCGGACATTGCCTCCGCATTGCAGTGCCCGCGCTCTACGAGAAGCTTTGCCGGGTGATATCCGGCAGCCAATGCCCGCAAAATCACCTTCGGGCTCTCAGCAATGAACATTCCCTTTTGAGGCTCAAAGCGATTCAGCAGCTGTGCTTCCGTCAGTCGGGCAAATACGTCCAGCTCCGGATTCCTGAAGTCTGTAATTTCAATAAATTCTTTCATGTTGTCTCCTCTTCCCATTTTACCGCAGTTCATTTTACCACATGCTTTTCCCAAATTCTACCCGGCTGCGGTATTGCCTGCAAAAATCTCTTTTGCCAATTTTACCTGTCATGCCGTTGCCGAAACAGTACACACAACGCAGTGGGAAGCGAGATTCCACTGTTGACTTTTAACGGCCTCAGAAGTACAATGGGGACAATAAAAATGCTGATATATATGTTTTTTACGGAAATTGGCGAACAATATCGCTGCCGGACAGAGAGGATGGTTATTATCAGAACGCATGGTCGATATGCTGCGGAGCATGCAAGGTACAGGGGCGTCATTCTTGGACTTTTCATTGTAATTTTCTTCGCCGTGGTTTTGACTGCTTTTTTCCTTCTTCATAATAAGGGCGGAGATGAGCTGCGGGGAAATGCATTTCCGACAGCTTCCGCTGCCGCATCATCGGAGGAGGCTTTGACCGAAAATACAGATTCGTTCACGCCGCCTGCGTCAGGCGTAAGCAGTGTGGTGGACTGCAAAGGAAGCTACACCGCTGTGTTTACGCAAAGCGCAGCCGATACAGTCATTGCCACAGCCGGGGATGCGGAGCTTACAAACGAATCTCTCCAGATTCTTTATCTGAATCAGGTGAATTCCTGGCGTAAATCCGATAATGAGCAAATGCCGGATTTTTCCGAGCCGCTGGAGGGGCAGGCATGTCCCTTGACATCCAACTTAAGCTGGCAGCAGTATTTTCTTGAAAGAGCAATCCTTGGCTGGCAGGCACAGCAGGCCCTCTTATACGGCGCAAGCCAGCCAATTATCATTGAAGAAGAAGCCTTTCAGCCGGACTCAACGGATACGCTGCACGAAAAGTATGTTTCCCCGGATTTGCCGGTAAACGATTTTTTGTATCAGGATCTGGAATGCTATACGCCGAACAAGCTTCACAGTGCGTACCTGGAGCAGCTGGAGGAACAGCTGGAGGAGCTGGCAAAATCCTCAGGTTATGCGGACCTTGCCGACATGGCGAGCAAGTGTGCATGTGCCTCCGCGCAAAGCTGGGTGCAGCTCGCCACGGATTATAACACTGCATATATGTATTTCACAGAGGAAAGCTACGACCTTTCGGCTGATTCCGGTGACGCGTCCGGTGGAGCGGCAGAATCATTTGACACGGTAGATATTCGGCATATCCTGATCATCCCCGAGGGGGCAGATGTGGCTTCAGACGGAACCGTTACGGCAACGCAGGAGCAATGGGAAGCTGCACGAAAGGAAGCGGAAGAGGTTCTGCAAAAATGTGAAAAGCCGCTTCACCGCAGCACGGAAGCAGAGTTTTCTCAAATCGCAAGCGAAATTTCCGATGATGCAGGTTCCAAGCTGAATGGCGGAGCGTATTACGGAATTCAGGAAGGACAGCTTATCCAGGAACTGGATGAATGGTGCTTCAGTACCGACCGCAAGGCCGCGGATACCGCTGTCATCCGGTCAGCACTGGGGTATCACGTTGTTATGGTAACTTCCCTGCATCAGTCGGAGGAATGCGCCGAAGAAGATACACAGCTGTGCAGTCTCCAATACGAGCAATGGGAGCAGTGGCTGGAGTATGTTCCCCTTAATGCAGACTACAGCGCAGCTGCGCTGTGGGCAGACACAACTGCAGTCGTGCCTACACTGGAGGACACGCTCTACCCGGACATTGGACACGAACGCTTCCCGGAACCGATCGTATATTTGCAGCAGGACTTCTATTCCTATCCCTTTGGAGACCGGGCGATCGGGCCAAACGGCTGCGGAATCACCACCTACGCAATGCTGGCTACCTACATGACAGATTCTCTCCAGACGCCCCCCATGATGGCCGACCGCTTTACAAATTTCTTTGACTATGTCGGTCATGCTACAGACGGGAATATTTTCATATACGCCCCTGCGGAAATGGGATTTTACTACGAGGAAATGACTTTTGAGCTGGATGGCGTCATTGAGGCTTTGCAAAGCGGAAAGGTTGTTATCAGCCTTCAGCGGAAAGGAAACTTTACATCCTCGGGACATTATTTGCTCCTGATTGCCTACAATGAAGAGGATGGAACATTTACGGTCCGCGACTCCAATATCTTCAACTACGGCAGGCTGAGTGGGCATAAAATTGACCGTTTCACAGCGGCAGATCTTCTCTCCGGCGGCGGGCACTTCTATATTTTCCAGCCTAAAATAACGACCATTCCGGCGTGCAGCCGCTGCGGCACAGATTATGAGGAGCATCAGCCGGAGCTTTTGCTGCAGAAGGAATATACCTGTGAAAAATGCGCTGCCGCATTATCCCGGCGCAGTCACTTTCTCTCTATCCTTTCAGAAATGGAGACAGCGGAATATCCGAACGCAAAAATGGGCACCTCCGGTTAAGGCATAACCGCCGCTGAATTCTTCAGAATCGGCCACGAAAATCAGGCAGAGCACCAATCCCCGCTGTGGGGTTGATGTCCTGCCTGATTCTGATTTTGCGGCCTTTTTACGCGGTCAGACCGTTTCGACTTTTATTGTATTGGTATTTCCAATTTTGCCGTTGATGGGGCCGCCGGTCAGCACAACGCGGTCTCCCTTTTCCAGATGAAGTACCTTCTTTGCGCTGGCCATTGCGTGGAAAAACATCACATCCTGTGAAGTAAACTCATCTGCCAGCACCGGCGTGACGCCCCAGCTGAGGGCAAGCCGCCTGTAAATTCGCTCATCTGTTGTCATGCCGATGATGTCCACCGGACAGCGGAAGCGGCTTACCATTCGCGCAGTCGTTCCGGAAACAGAGCACACCACAATGCCCTTTGCTTCCACGTCAATGGCCATTGCACACGCGGCATGGGAAATGGCATCCAGCGTGTTGCGGATGCGGAAATCCTCTTTATAGAATCGTTTATTATAGCTGGTGTGCTGCTCTGTGAATTCACAGATATCTGCCATGGCCTTTACTGCCTCTACCGGATGCTTTCCTGCCGCAGACTCCCCGGAGAGCATAACCGCGCTGTTTCCGTCGTATACTGCGTTGGCAACATCGGAGATTTCTGCACGGGTAGGCCGGGGATTCTGAATCATGGATTCCAGCATTTCCGTTGCGGTGATAACACGCTTTCCAAGCATTCTGCAGGTAGAGGTCAATCGTTTCTGAATGGCCGGAACCTCCACAAAGGGAATTTCTACACCCAGGTCCCCGCGCGCAATCATCACACCATCGGCAAGCTCGCAGATTCCCTCAATATGATCGACTCCGGAGCGATTTTCAATTTTTGCAATCAGGTCTATGTTGCTGCCGCCGTTTTCAGCCAGGAAGCTCCGCAGCTCTTCCATATCCTGCTTGGTGGAGACAAAGGACGCCGCAACAAAATCCACTTCATTTTGAATGCCGAACAGCAGATCCTGTTTATCCTGCTCGCTCAGATACGGGCCAGACATCACCTTATTGGGGAAGCTCATGCTTTTGCGGTCGGAGAGCACGCCGCCCACCTGAACGGTGGTAATCACATTGCTTCCTTCGATCGCGGTAACCTCGCAAATCACGAGTCCGTTGTTTACCAGAATTTTATCCCCTGCTGTGAGATTTTCTGTGAGCTTTTTGTAATTTACGCTCACGCGGTGCTCATCACCCTCTACTTCTTCCGTTGTGAACACAAATGTGTCACCCTCGGACAGGGTAACAGACCCGCTTTTGAAGGTAAGGATACGGTACTCCGGTCCTTTGGTATCCAGCATAATGGCAATCGGCATGCCAAGCTCCTGACGAACCTCCTTGATCAGGTCAATTTTGGCCTGATGCTCCGGATGGGTGCCGTGGGAAAAATTCAGCCGAGCCACGTTCATGCCGGCTTTGCACATGGCTATCAGCGTTTGCTTATTTTCTGAAGCCGGTCCGATGGTGCAGATAATTTTTGTCTTACGCATAAAATAAAACCTCCGTCTTTCGGATTTTGCATATCGTGGTTGCTTTTTTCAGAGCAATTCACAGTTTCCCTTCATTCTCCAGAAGCAGAAGCTCTTCCGGAGAATTGAGCCTGATATTATATTGACATGGCACTCCAAACCCATAGGCGGCCCAGATAAAGGGAATCCCTGCCTCAAGTGTGGCATCCAAGTCCCCCTGGGTGTCTCCAATGTAAGCACAGGAGGAAACAGTAAATTGCTCCATGAGCGTGCGGATCGTCTGCCCTTTGCTCGTACCGGTGTCGCCATAGCACAGATGCCCGGAAAAGCAGTCGGTTATCCCGAGCTTTTCCATACACAGCTCCGGGTATCCCCGCTGGCTGTTGCTCACAATGAACAGCCGATGACGCTTTGAAAGTGTGCGGATGACGTGCTCAATTTGCGGGTAGCCAATACGGCAGTCGCTTTCTTCCAGATGCCGGTTCTCCCGTTCCATGCAGCGCTCCATCAGGGAGTATCGGGTATCCGCCGGTAAATCCGGGAAAAGGACATCGGCGATGGCACCCATCGTTTTCCCGAACAGGGGGCGAAGACGTCCCGCATCCACACCATAGCGCAGCAGCCCCTCGTCCTTCAGCTGAAGATTATACCCTTCGGCAACCAGTGCTCGTGAATCCCAAAGTGTTCCGTCAATGTCAAAAATCAGGCTTTCAAATCGCATCTCATACCTCATCCAGATAATGGCGGATATGACCGATGATCATACCCAGTGCAACCGGGTTTTTCCCACCCTCCGGGATTACCACGTCTGCATATTTCTTGGTTGGCTCCACATAGCGCTCATGCATGGGCTTGACCGTATCCTGATATTGTGTGAGCACGCTTTCCAGAGAGCGGCCGCGCTTGTTAACATCCCGCTTGATCCGGCGGCACAGGCGGATGTCCGCGTCGGTATCCACAAAAATTCTGATATCCATCAGTTTGCGCAGTGCTTCGCTTTCGAAAATCAAAATACCTTCCACAATAATTACCTTTTGCGGAGCAATCCGCACCGTTTCTTTAGAACGATTGTGGATGGTGAAGTCATATACCGGGCACTCAATAGGCAGCCCGCGCCGCAGCTGCTCCAGATGATATACCATCAGGCTTGTATCAAAGGCTCCCGGCTCATCATAATTCAGCTTGCAGCGCTCCTCATAGGGAATGTCGTCGTGCTGCTTATAGTAGTTGTCATGGCTGAGTACAGCAACTTTTCCACTGAACTCGTTGATGAGATTCTTCATCAGAGTCGTTTTTCCGCTGCCGGTGCCGCCGGCAATGCCGATTACCAGAATTCCGCCTTCCATAGATTACCTCCCTATGCATCTAAACCCAACATGCGGCGCGAACGGCGCAGTATTTCCTGTGTGCCAAGACTGTTTTCAAGAACCAGCTGCCCGGCACCGCATTCCAGCAAGTCGGCTGCCTGCAGGCGGTGCAGAGTTTCTCTTGCGGTGCCGTCTCCCCCATCCAGCACGGCCACTTTGGGTCCCAGCAGGCGCTCCATGGCGTGGGATGCAAAGGGAAAATGCGTGCATCCAAGCACCAGTGCATCCATTTTCTTTGCATAAGGATCCAGCAGCGTATGCAGCGTCTGCTCCATAAGAGCTGTATCCACTTTCCCTTCCTCAACCAGCGGGACAAGCTGCGGCGCCGGAATCCGGTACACACAGCATTGTGAAGCACAGCGATCCAGCAGGCGGCAGAATTTCTCCTCCCGCAGTGTAACAGGCGTTGCCATCACACCGATCTTCCCGCCCGGAAAACGGTCAGCCGCCAGCTTCAATGCCGGTTCTACACCTATCACGATCAAATCCGGATATTTTGTGCGAAGGGTGTCGATGGCCGCAGAGGTTGCCGTATTGCACGCGACAACCAGTGCCTTCAGCCCGCGGCGCATCAGGTACTCTGCCGCATCGAGCGTCAGGGCTTCGACTTCTTCCCTGCTTCGGACACCATAGGGAGCATGGGCAGAGTCTCCGTAATACAGAAACCGTTCTCCCGGCATACGCCTGCGCAAATGCCGCAGTACGCTCAGGCCTCCAAGCCCGGAATCAAAAACAGCAATATAATCCTGCTTTGTGTTCATCGTCTCATCTGACTTTCCTATTCTGGCAGTGCCGTACCTTCAAAAAGAGAGCCATGGAACCATCCACAGCTCTCAATTGGGCAAGCAAATCAAGCCGCGGGCTCTGTTGCCGCTTCCTCAGCCGATTCCGGCAAGCCGCCGGCCTGAACCTCTGCAAGAATTTCTTTGTTCTTATTAAAGTCCCAGACCACGAGTACACCGCTCGGGCCATCCGGCAGCTCTTTCATTTCGCCGTAATAGGTCCCCTCAGCAGGGCACTGGTTGGAGACAAATGTCAGATTCCCTTCCAGAAGATAGGGCAGTAGCTCCGTAATATAAGTCTGTATGTCTTCCGCACTGATATTGGTTATAATCTCGCCCAATACCATATCAATCAGGTCATTCAGCTCTGTCAGATCCATTTTTGAAAGCTTATTTACGACCTGTGTGAGCACGTTTTGTTGACGCTTTACGCGGTTCATATCGCTGTCGGATGCGGTAGAGTGGCGCGTCCTTGCATAATTTAACGCCATATATCCGTTGAGCGTATTGGTCCCGACGTGTATATCCACATAGGGTTCATCCAAACCGGCTTCATCGATCCACTTGTTCCAGTAGCCCTGGTACGTCAGAAGGTATTCATACTCCTCTTCCGTAAGGTCAACTTCCAACCCACCCAACGTATTGATAATATCTTGGAATGTATCAAAATTGAACTCCACGTTTCCGTCAACCGTTACACCGTAATTGCCGTTCAGCGTCTGGTTCAGCATGTCCATTGCACCGGCGTCTCCGCACCAAGCATAGCCCAGTGCGTAGCTGGTGTTAATTCGGTTCCAGCCGCATGTGTGCTGTGTCCCGCCGGGTTCACGGTAGTCTGCCAGCTTAACATAGCTGTCGCGCAGGAAAGAAGTCATCACAACCGTACGTGTTTCCTTGTTGAAGGTCAGGAGCATGATGCAGTCGGCAAGCTTATGCTCTTCGCCCTCGCGGGAATCCTGGCCGATTACCACAATGTTGATTACCTTTCCGGTTTCGCCGTAATCCGGTTCCGTGGCTGCCTCCGTTGGTTCCTCGGTTTCCTGTACAGCTGCTTCCGTCTCGTCGGAGGGCGATTCGGAGGGCGCTGTTTCGTCCAGATTCCCAATTAAGGAGGAGAGATCCTCTCCGGATGTATCCTTCTCCTCATAGGCTGCCTGGGTCACCTTATCAATTTTGGAGCTGATAAACCACCATACAGGGCCGGATTGAGATTTAAAGCCACTGTAGCACCACCATGCAAG
>CAVIFH010000071.1:0-8614 GCA_963641615.1 bacterium
CCTCTACGGGCAGTTCATCCTCCTGGGATTCTTCCTTCGGCTGGGAAAGCTTCTGCGCCTGCTGCACAAGCTGAATATCCGACATGGTTTTTTGGACGATCTGCGCCTGCTCGGGGGAAATTCCCATTTTTTCGGCAATTTCCTCCAGACTCGGATTGCGCCCCAGCTGTGTCAGCAGTGCTTCATCGGCAGAGCGGTAATCCTCAAGGGCCTTGCTCATTTTCCGGCTGATGCCGCTGCTTCTGGCCTGAAGGACCATTGCCTTTGCAAGAGCACTGCGAATGAAAAAATCTCTGTGTGATGCGTAGTCGCCGCCGCAGTAGCTCTGAATGGCATTCCACAGGCCGATGTTTCCGTCCTGAATCAGATCTGAGAGCAGCACCATTTTTCCGGCATATTCCAGCGCAATTTCAATTACCTTTTTCAGCCCCAGGTTCAGAAGCTTATCCGCAGAGCCGTCCTTGCCGGAGAGATACCGAGCCGCTTCATCTTCTTCATTGCCTTCGCTGTCGGTTTTATTGACTTCTTCCAGGTATAGCCGCAGAGGATCACCTTCGTCCATATCAGACGTCTGCAGTCCCTTCCCGGCATATTCCGCCTCCTGCTTTAAGCGCTGCGCCATTTTGCTGCCGGACTCTTCTGTGGGCAGTGTGGACAGATCCAGAAGCAGATGCCGCTCTGTGAGAATGTCGAAGGCTTCGTCTACTGCCTCATCATCCTCTGCCTCCAGCATCGAAATAAAATTCCACGCCGAGAGGGCAGTGCCGGCCTTGCAGGAGCGAAGGTATGTTTCCCAGGGCCGCTCTTCAAATTGAAATTCCATCATTCCAGAAAATCCTCCAAGCCAAGGCTGGTGCCCATTTTCTGAAGCTTATCCATTGCCTGGCGCTCAATTTGCCTGGCACGTTCCTTTGAAATGCCGAGCGTTTTCCCAATCTCCTCCAGTGAATGCTCTTTCTCACCGTCGAGGCCAAAATGCATGCGCAAAATCTGCTGCTGCCGATCCGACAGGGAGCTGAGCATCTTCTGCATGGTCTGTTCCAGCTCCTGGTGCACCAGCTCTTCATGGGGGTGCACAGCCTCCATGTCTTCGGTCAGCGATCCCAGTGTACTGCTGTCGCTGTCACCGGTCAGAGCATCCAGAGAACAGACATCCGGCGCAAGATTCAGCAGCTCCTCGACCTTATCCGCAGAAATGCCCAGCCTGTCGGCAAGCGCCTGCGTATCCGGCTCTTCTCCATTTTCCTGCTTCATGGCATTTTTCACAGCCTGCAGCTTGCGTATCCGTTCCGCAGTGTGCAGCGGCACACGAATTACGCCGCTGTTGTTCATCAGGCATCGGGTGACACCCTGACGGATCCACTTCGTGGCATAGGTTGAAAAACGAAAATCCTTTGTATAGTCAAATTTCCTGGCGGCGGCAAGAAGCCCGATGCTCCCCTCCTGAATGAGGTCCATCAGTGAGACACCCCGTCCGGCATACTCCTTTGCGATATACACCACAAGGCGGAGATTGGACTGCACCATCTTCCGGATGGCGTCCTCGTCACCGGCGGCACAGCGCTTGGCCAGATCCCGCTCTTCTTCCTGGGTGAGAAGCGGGATGCCGCGAATTTCATTTAAGTACTGGTATACGCCATCCTCTGATTGGATGCCTGCCTGAGATGTGTTTTCTTCAGCCATTTTTTAATCCCTTCCTGTCCTGCAGCTTTTGCCGAAAGGCAAGCAGGTCGTCATCTGTTTTTGAGGCGGTTTGACTTCGGTGCTCGGTTAAGATCCGTTCAATGCAGTCCTTCAGCCCCTGCTCGGAAACGGTGCCGTCGTACCGCTGTGCAATGGAGGCAATGTGAGAAATTTCCTCCGGAGAAAGGTCCGAGAGGGCGTTGATGTCTGCTTCATTGGTGCGGGCGTAAGATTGACAGAGCAAATCAAATGTCTTGCCGAGAAGGGGAGCGGAGAAGCAGTCCGCAGACAGTTCTGTGCATTTGCAGAGCAGTGCAGGCTCCTGCAGGACCATGGAAATCAGCCGCTCCTCAGCCGCTGCGGATTTCACATTATCGTAACGCATAGAACGTTCCTTCGGCTGCAGGGAAACGCTGGGAGACAGATCAATTTTCTCCTGCTTTTTCTTCTCTCTGGAGACCCGACGGCGATATGCTTTGTCAACCTCAATTTTCATGGACTCCGGACTGATTCCCGCTGCTTCCGCGGCTCTGGTTCCGTATACCTCGCGGGAGACGGCATTGCCAAGAGTGCTCAGGAATTCGGCAGCCTCGGAAATAAAGCGGACACGCTGCTCATCCTCGGAAAGATCATATTTTTTCCGGATGGCTCCAAGCTGATACTCCACCCGGTTGGAGGACTCTTCAAGCAGCAGACGAAAACGATCGGCTCCGTATTTTTTCAGGAACTCATCCGGGTCCTTTGCGTCACGCATCTGCAGCACTTTTACCTCCAGCCCGGCTTTTTCCAGCATGGGAATGGCGCGCTTCGTGGCATTCTGTCCGGCCTCGTCACCATCATATATGAGCATTACCTGACTCGTGTATCTGGAGAGCAGCGAGGCATGCTCTTCCGTCAGGGAGGTGCCAAGGGACGCAACGGCGCAGTCAAATCCGTACTGGTGCAGCGCGATGGCATCCATGTATCCCTCCACAAGGATCATGTAGTTCAGCTTTGTCTTTTTTGCGAGGTTCAGTGCAAATAAGTTTTTCCTTTTATTAAAGATAAGTGTTTCCGGAGAATTGAGGTATTTCGGCGTGGAGTCATCCATCACCCGTCCGCCGAAGCCGATTACATTCCCACGGATGTCAATGATCGGAAACATCAGCCGATTGCGGAAGCGGTCATAGATGCGTCCGTCCTTCTGGGACTGTGTGGCAAGGCCGGCATCCTTTAATTCCTCTTTCGTATACCCTTTTTCCAGCATGGCGTCGCAGAGAGAGGACCAGGAATCCGGTGAGAAACCGATTCCGAATTTGGTCAGAGTAGATTTCGGCATCCCGCGCTTTTGCGCGTAGGCGAGCCCCTTCGCTCCCGCGGGCGAATAAAGCTGCGCGTGAAAGAAGCGGGCGGCTTCCTTAGACAGTGCCCATAGCCGCTCCTGCCGGCGGTATTGATTCTGATACTGCTCATCTTCCGGCACCTCCATCCCTGCGCGTTTGGCCAGAGCCCGCACGGCATCCGGATAGCTCAGCCCCTCAATTTCCATCTCGAAATTGATGACGCCGCCCCCCTTGTGGCAGCCGAAGCAGTAGAAGATCCCCTTATCCGGAGCAACGGAGAAAGAAGCGGTTTTCTCACCGTGGAACGGGCACAGGCCAAATAAATTTGAACCGGAGCGGCGTAAATTCACATATTGCCCGACGACCTCTTCAATTGGGTTGCGCGCAGCCAGTTCTGTCAGAAATGACGGCGGAAAAGCCATATATCCTCCTCCTCACAATGATAAATTTTACCACATTATCCCAGAATATTCCACCCGGCGGGAACGAAAATCTCGTTAAATTTCCTGACGGCGTAATTATCCGTCATGCCGGCAACATAGTCGCAGACGATTCTCTCCATCCCGTCAAAGCTGAGCTGCGGCTGGAAGTCTTCCGGGAGAGCCTCCGGGTGGGCTATATAGTACTCAAACAGGTACTGAAGCATGGACTTCGCCTTGCTTTCCTCACTCTTTGCTACCGGGTTGCGGTAGACATGCTCAAACATGAAGCTCCGCAGATCCTTCAGCGCCTTGTCGACGGAGGGCGTGAGGCAGATGCTGCCCGCCTCCCGGGATGTAAAGATCATATCACATACAAGGGTATTGATCCGCACCTTGTGTGAATTTCCAAGAATTTGCACCACGTCCTTCGGAAGCGACTCCTCACACAGGATTCCTGCCCGGATGGCATCATCAATATCATGGTTGACATAGGCAATCTGGTCAGATCTGCGCACGATCTGACCCTCCAATGTTTCCGGAATGTAGTCTCCGGTGTGGCCTACAATGCCGAGGCGAACCTCATTTGTCAGATTCAGGCCTTTCCCGTCATTTTCAAGGAAATCAACCACGCGCAGGCTCTGCTCGTTATGGCGAAAGGGCCTGCCGATGCAGACGGAAAGGGCTGCTTCACCGGCGTGCCCGAATGGTGTGTGCCCCAGATCGTGCCCCATGGCAATGGCCTCCGAGAGATCCTCATTTAAGCCCAGTCCCCGCGTAACAGTGCGCGCGATTCGGGTTACCTCCAGGGTATGGGTCATGCGGGTGCGGTAATGGTCTCCCTCCGGACGAAGAAATACCTGGGTTTTGTGCATCAGGCGGCGGAACGCCTTGCTGTGCACAATGCGGTCATTGTCCCGCTGAAAGCAGGTGCGCACGTCGTTTTCTGCCGGATCCTCTGCCCTGGGGCGGCCGGTGCTCTGGTCCGCAAAGGCTGCAAGGGGACTTAAGGTGTCGTGTTCCCGGCGCTCCAGCTCTTCTCTCAGTGTCATACAGTCAGCCTCCTTCATTGACAGGAAACGCGCGGTATTCCTGCCCGATTTCCATGGCTTCCACGCTGCCGGAGGTCATGTCGGTTAATCTTTCAAGAAACCGGCATGTCTGTGCCTCAGGAAAAAGCAGCTCCAGTTCGACCTCGGCGCCGAACTTCGTGTCGCGGATGATCCCACCGAAGCTCTCCGTCTCCAGACGGATGCGTTCATAAAAGCTGTAGGGGCAGGGAAGGTAGAGCACCGTCCATACACGCTTCATGGATTTCCCGGCTGCATCGACGGCAATCTTTGCGCCCTTCGTGTAGGCGCGTACCAGCCCGCCTGCTCCCAGCAGTATTCCGCCGAAATACCGCGTGACAACGCATACAATATTATTCAGCTCCTCACGCTGCAGCACCTGAAGGATGGGCATTCCCGCCGTCCCGCCGGGCTCCCCGTCGTCGGAGAAACGCACGGCACCATCACGGATAATGTATGCCCAGCAGTTGTGCGTTGCGTCGTAGTGCTTTTTCTTCATTTCCTGAATTTTCGCGAGTGCTTCCTCTTCCGTTTCGACCGGCCAGACACGGCCGATAAATCTGGATTTCTTTTCAATGAATTCATCCTCGCCGAATGCTGTTGGCACCAGATATTCATCCAACGCTCAGCACTCCTTTACGACATAATCGCGAAGACGCCCATAGAGAATGTCATCCAAAACGGTTTCCATTTCGATTCCCTCTGCGGTATAGTCAACTTTCAGAACCTGGGCATTTTCATGCAGCGCATCTACCTGACCGCCCATGGAGTAGGGGAGGCGCAGCACAACATGATGCCGGGTATGGTTCAGCATCCGCTCAATGGAGCGGAGCAATTTATCGCAGCCGTCTCCGCTGACGGCAGAGATGGCGACGATATCGTCCCCGACAGGGATATCCTCCGGAGAGACCAGGTCGGCTTTGTTATAGCACTGCAGGACCGGGGTATCCGGCTTTGCGAGCTGCGCAATCAGCTTATTTACCACCGCAATGTGATCTTCACGGTTCGGGTCGGAGGAATCGATGACGTGCAGCAGCAGGTCTGCGTACTCCAGCTCCTCCAGCGTTGCGCGAAAGGCGTTTACCAGATGATGGGGAAGCTTCGCAATAAATCCAACGGTGTCGGAAAGAATCACATTCAGATTATCAGATACGGCAAGCTGGCGGGATGTGGTATCCAGCGTGTCGAACAGGCGATTATTTGCCGGGATCCCGGCACTGGTGAGCCTGTTCAGGAGCGTCGATTTCCCGGCGTTGGTGTAACCTACAATGGCGACGACGGGAATGGAGTTCTTAATCCTCCGCTCCCGCTGTACACTGCGCACCTGCCTTACCTGCTCCAGCTCCGCTTCCAGCCGGCTGATCCGGTCGCGGATGATGCGGCGGTCGGTTTCCAGCTTTGTTTCGCCGGGACCCCTTGTGCCGATGCCGCCGCCCTGACGGGAAAGGCTTTTTCCCATACCGGAAAGCCTTGGCAGGAGATATTTATTCTGGGCGAGCTCTACCTGAAGGCGCCCTTCTCTGGTCCGTGCTCTTTGGGCAAAGATATCCAGGATCAGGGCACTCCGATCCAGAACCGGCACGCCGATGATTTCCTCCAGTGCCCGAATATTGCCGGGAGAGAGCTCATTGTCAAAAATTACCATTGTGGAGTCGGTTGCCTCTGCCAGCATGCGGATTTCCTGGGCCTTCCCTTCACCGATAAAGCTGTGCGCATCCGGGGTATGCTTATTTTGCAGGACCTTCGCGGTGCAGAAGCCGCCGGCGGTTTCCAGGAGGGCTTCCAGCTCCTCCAGTGTTTCGTCAGTGGCGGTTTGCTCTTTTGTAAAGCAGTCCGCGTTCAGCCCTACCAGAATCGCCCGATCCCGTACATCCTTTTTTTCTTCGTTTTCCATAGCCTTCTCCATACAATTGAATCTGTAAAACAGTATATCATAATTAAGTGCTGCGGACAAATAAAAAAATCCGTACCACGTTGCCGCGGTACGGACTTTCCAATCTTACTTCAGGCCGAAGCGCTTATTGAAGCGATCAACACGTCCACCAGTGTCAACCAGCTTCTGCTTGCCGGTATAGAAAGGGTGGCACTTGGAGCAGATTTCAACACGAATGTCCTTCTTTGTGGAGCCGGTCGTAAAGACGTTTCCGCAAGCACAGCGAATCGTGGTCTGTTCGTATTTTGGATGGATACCTTCCTTCATCTTGTTCACCTCTTTCTTATCATCTAAAGGGCGCACGCGCCCCGGCAATTCATCAATCGCTCATGTATGATACCACATTGCCAACCGAATTGCAAGAACTTTTTTAAGCCTGAGAAAAACGATTTTGCATCGCTGCAGCAAATTGCCTGTATGACGCATACTTGACTTTGATGGGTGAGGAGGGTAAGATAACATCACAAAGGAAGTGTGTTTTTATGACAGACCAGGAAATGATTGCGCGGGCCGAGGCGGAGGGGTTTGCCGCTGCCGCAGTGGTAGATACGGATCAAATTGTATTCGACCCCATGTTCCGGCCATACTGTGAGGAAAATCTTTGCGGGCAATATGGCGTGAATTACTCCTGCCCGCCGGACTGCGGCACGCCGGAGGAAATGAAGCAGCGTGTGCTTGCCCACAAAAAAGGGCTGGTACTGCAGACAATCTGGGAGATTGCGGATTTTTCGGATAAAAAAGCAATCAAGCATGCAAAGCAGTCCCATAATTCTGCCGCCATTCGACTGATGAAGGAATTTCGGAAAGAGGGGTGCCCCGGCTTCCTGGTTGGCGCCAGCGGCTGTGCCCTGTGCAGCCCGTGCGCGCTGAAAAACGGCCTGGAATGCACATACCCTGATTTGCGCTATTCCTGCATGTCCGCCTATTGTATTTTTGTGCGAAAGCTTGCAGAGGAATGCGGGATGGAGTACAACTGCGGCGAGGGACTGGTCGCTTTTTTCGGAATGTATGTTTTTGATTGATTTTGGCAGTTTACTATGCTAAAATAACTGTGCTGTGCGGGGAAGCAGGTGAGAATCCTGCGCGAGTCCGTCGCCGTGTAGCGCTTTTTTTCAGCCGCCCTGCCCGGCAGCCGCATGCCGGGGACAGGTCATTGGTATCCCACCGAGAAGGCGGGCAGCTGTATGCGCAAAGCCGAAATATCCGACAGCACAATACCCCAATTAAGATCGCGGTACCGATTTCGGGAGAAAATGTAAGGAGGATGTATTATGAATCGCAAAATGATGCAGATGCTTACATTCCTCTTGTGTGATGGCGGTTGCGGCACCGGCTTTCAGCACAATGGGATACGGCGGATGCACCGATAACGATGGCGCGCTGCCAAAATACGCGGCGCGGTAAAAATCACATTTGCTGAAAAGGAGATAAAAACAAACATGAAAAAACTGATATCTTTGCTGCTGTGTCTGGCCATGGTGCTGAGCCTTTCTGCAGTTTCCTTTGCGGAAGCAGCGGAAGCCGAGAAGCCCACAGAAAGCGAAATCGTATGGGATGAAAACGAAGAGACCATTCTGCTGGAAATGGGCGCAGAGTACGGCGAGGGCGAAAAGACATTTTCACTGGTCGTTACACATCTGAATGAGGTTACCATTTGCACTGTGCATACCGACGAAGAGACGGTAGGTGCCGCTCTGGCCGCCCTGAATATCGTGGCGGGTGAGGACAGCGAGTATGGCCTCTATGTTAAGACCATTGACGGCTATACGGCGGATTATGACACCGACGGCAGCTACTGGGCGTTTTATATTGACGGCGAGTATGCCATGACCGGTGTAGACTCCACCGAAATCGCGGAGGACAGCACCTATTCTTTCCAGGTAGAGGGATATGAGCTCGAGGAAGGTGCAACGATTCCTCTTGCAGACGGCCAGAACTACGGCATTGGTGAAAAGGTATTTGCACTTGAAGTTGTGGATGGTGACGGCAACGAAATTCTGGTGAGCGTATGCACCGATCAGGACACTGTCGGCGCCGCACTGGAGGAACTGAATATTGTCGCGGGCGATGACAGCGAGTACGGCCTGTACATTAAGACGGTCAACAATGTTACCGCTGACTATGATACAGACGGCAGCTACTGGGCGTTTTATATCGACGGAGAGTATGCCATGACCGGCGTAGACT
>CAVIFH010000072.1:0-8582 GCA_963641615.1 bacterium
CTCTCGCACCACAGTGCACAGCCGCAGGATGTTCCGTCCTGCGGCTGCTTTGTTATTAACCTGGCTGTTTTTGCCAAGCAACGGCTTAAATATCCGGAGTTCTGCTAAACAGCTCTGAATCGTGCCCCATCTGACAGGCAATATGATGTATTGTCTCTCAGATGGGGATTTTTTATGCCAATGGGAAAGCCGTCCCCGCTGGGAAGTCTGTCAGCTTACGCTGACTGATCCGATGCTGATCTCAAAACAGGCTGATCTGGCTGGTGCTGGGCAGGCTTCCGAACGCGCCGGCGTCCTTGAGCATCTGGATATGGGTCTTGGAAACCTTCGGGCATGCGGCGGCGACCTCCTCAATGGAAAGGAAGTGCTTCCCTTCCCGTCCGTTCATCAGGTCCCATGCCGCATTTTCGCCCAGACCGGAAATGGAGACAAAGGGCGGCAGGAGTTTCCCGTCCTGGATCAGGAATTTGGTTGCGTGGCTCTTGTAAATGTCAATCGGCAGAAATTCGAATCCTCGCAGGTAGTACTCATATACTACCTCCATGGTGGTAAGCAGATCCTCGTCCTTATCGCTGGCATTTTCGTTATCCGTAATGGCGGACATATTTGCCATAATTGCTTCCTTTCCCCCTGTCATAAGCACGGCGTCAAAGCCGCCCTTCTGGCTGCGGCGGTAGAAATACGCCGCATAGAAAGCAAGGGGATGATACACCTTAAACCACGCGATACGAAATGCCATCATAACATATGCGACCGCATGGGCCTTTGGGAAAAGATATTTGATCTTCTTGCAGGAGGTAATATACCACTCCGGTACGCCCGCATCGATCATCTCCTGCTCTGCCCCCTCGGGCAGACCTCTTCCCTTACGCACGGCCTCCATAATTTTAAAGGACCGCTTTTCCGGCATGCCGCAGGAAATCAGGTAGATCATAATGTCATCACGGCATCCGATTGCCTGGTCGACCGTCGCCGTTTTGGAAACGATCAGATCCTTGGCATTTCCGAGCCACACGTCCGTGCCGTGTGAGAAGCCGGAGAGCCGCAGAAGCGTATCGAACCGCGTCGGCATGGTATCGAGCAGCATACCGCGCGTAAATTTGGTGTTGAATTCCGGAATGGCTACTGCCCCGGTTGGCCCGAGGATCTCATCATTCTCATAGCCAAGCTCCTTGGAGGATGTAAAAATGGACATGGTGCGCTTATCATCCAAGGGAATTTTCTTTGCGTCCACTCCCGTCATATCCTCCATCATGCGGATCATGGTCGGGTCATCGTGCCCCAGCATATCCAGCTTCAGCAGATTTTCCTCCATGGAGTGGTATTCAAAGTGAGTGGTGATCTGGTCCGCATTGGGGTCATCCGCCGGGTGCTGCACCGGGCAGAAGTCCCATATTTCATTTTCCTGCGGAATGACGACCAGGCCCCCCGGGTGCTGGCCGGTTGTACGGCGGACGCCCACGCATCCTGCGGCGAGGCGGGCCTCTTCCGCACGGCTGGCAGTCTTCCCCCGCTCCGACAGGTACTTCTTTACATATCCGAATGCCGTTTTCTCCGCCACCGTACCAATGGTTCCGGCACGGAAAACGTGAGACTTTCCGAACATCTCTATGCAGTACGCGTGGGCCTTTGACTGATATTCACCGGAAAAGTTCAGGTCAATATCCGGAACCTTGTCGCCGCCGAAGCCGAGGAATGTCTCAAAGGGGATATTAAAGCCGTCCTTTTCGAATTTTGTGCCGCATTTCGGGCAGATGGCATCCGGCAGGTCGGCGCCGCAGCCATAGCCCTTCGGCACATCGAAGGTAGAGAACTTGCATGCGGGATTGGGGCAGCGATAGTGGGGCGGAAAGGAATTTACCTCCGTAATGCCGGACATATACGCCACGATAGAGGAACCTACGGAGCCTCTGGAGCCCACGAGGTAGCCATGCTCCAGGCTGTTCTGCACCAGCTTCTGGGCGGACATGTAAATCACATCGTAGTGACAATTGATGATGTCATGGAGCTCTGTTTCCACACGCTTCGTCATGAGCTCCGGCGGATTGTCACCATAGAGGCGGTGAAATTTATCATAGACAAGCCGCTTCAAGTCCTCCACGGAATTCTCGATCTTTGGGGCAAACAGGTTGTGGGGAACCGGGCGCAGGCTCTCGCACATATCCGCAATCAAATTAGGGTTGGTGACGACCACCTCATAGGCCTTTTCCTCACCCAGATAGCTGAATTCCTGCAGCATTTCGTCGGTTGTGCGGAAATAAAGGGGATTGGGCTTGTCCGCGTCGTCAAAGCCCTTGGTTGCAAGCAGGATATGGCGGAAAATCTCGTCCTCCGGATTCATAAAATGCACATCTCCGGTGGCAACAACCGGTTTTCCCAGTTCCTCTCCCAGCCGAATGACCGTACGGTTGAAATTTCGCAGGTCCTCCTCAGTCTTGGCAAGGCCCTTTTCCAGCATGAATCGGTTGTTGTCCAGAGGCTGAATTTCCAGATAGTCATAGAAGGAGGCAATGCGCTTCAGCTCATCATCGCTCTTTCCCTCCACAATTGCCTGAAAAAGCTCCCCTGCCTCGCAGGCAGAGCCGATAATCAGGCCCTCGCGCATTTCCAGAATAGAGGATTTCGGCATTCTCGGAACCCGCTTGAAATACTTCAGATTGGAATCTGAAATCAGATGATAGAGGTTTCGCAGGCCCACCTGATTCTTGGCAAAAATAATAATGTGCCTCGCGTGGCGGTCTGTCACATGGCCCTTGGAGCGCAGAGAAATCATCGCCGGATTGATATCCTGCAGGGTGTGAATGTCCAGTTCTTCCTCCATTTTGGTCATGAGTCGATCCATAATCAGGCCGCAGGTTTTCGCATCGTCCCCCGCGCGGTGGTGATTGAAGTCCGGAAGGCTCAAGGCATTGGAAACAATATCCAACTTGAATTTATTCAGCTGCTGCAGCAGATTCTGCGAGAGGATCAGCGTATCCGCCGATGTAAATGTGTAGGGACAGCCAAGGCGCTCACAGGCATGACGGATAAATCCGGTATCGAAGTCGGAATTGTGGGCCACCAGCACACGCCCGCCGATAAACTCCAGGAACTTCGGCAGCACCTCCTCTATCTTCGGTGCCCCCACAAGCATATCCGGCGTAATGCCCGTCAGTTCAATAATCTTCGGGCTGAGAGGCATTTCCGGGTCAACAAAGGTCTGAAATCGTTCAATCTCCTCACCGCGCTTTAAAATAACCGCGCCAATCTCGATAATCCGATCGTTGACGGAGCTGAGGCCTGTCGTCTCCAGATCGAAGGCAACATACTCCTCGTCGAAATTCATCTCCTGACTGCCGTGCACAACAACCCGGTCATCCACGTCATTTACATAATATCCTTCGCAGCCATAGAGAATTTTAATATTCTCATCCGTACCCGCCACCTTCGCCTTGGACGCGGCTTTCATGGCATCCGGGAAGGACTGCGCTACGCCGTGGTCGGTAATGGCAATGGCCTTGTGCCCCCATGCTGCCGCCTGCTTAACCGCCGCGGCAGTATCCGTAAGCGCATCCATATTGCTCATGGTGGTGTGCAGGTGCAGCTCCACGCGCTTTTCGCCCTGGGCAAGATCCCGGCGCTTGGGCAGACTCCCGGGCATAATGGCATAGGGCTTTAAGACCATATCGTTTTCAAATCGGTCCTCAATCAGTTTGCCCTGCACACGAAGGACACTGCCGACCTGCACATTCTCGAGAATGGGCTTTGCCTCCCGAGCCTCCAGGAAGCGGCTGACACGGACGGAATTGGTATTGTCCGTCATGTCGAACTTGACGACGAAGGCGTTGCGCTTTGTCAGCTCCTTATGGTCAACGGCAAATACCTTTCCCTCCAGAATGATGGTGCCCATATCCATGGACATATCCTTCATGGCAACCGCATTGCCGCGGAAGGGTTTCCCGTAGAAGGTGCCGTTATCCTGCGGCTCGGAACGAGGGGCTTCCTCCTGCCTGCGCTGCGACACCGGGTAACGCTCCATTTCCTGCTGGCGCATGGCGGAGATGGCATCCTGCAGCTTTTGTCCCTCCATCGCTGCATTTGCTTCTACGGTAATGGAAACAGGGGCTTTGAACCGCTCCCGCAGTGCCTGCTGCACCGCGGGAATCTGTGCCTCAATTTCCGCCTTGCCGTTGGCCCGAAGCCGAATGGTAAGATGGTTCCCCTCCCAGCTCCAGTCAGCCCCGGCAAGTGACCCCCGGGTCATGGAATCCCGGTCCACAAAGAGCATCATCAGCTCATCCGGCTCGATTTTCACAAGCTCCCCCTCCGGGTGCACCACGTCGATGTGAAGCTTTGCGAGGCCGTATGCCGCTGCAGCGTCTCGCTCCACTATCTCAGTCAGACGCCTCGGAATATAGCGGAGGCTGTGTGCCAGTACATGGATACAGCGGTCCTCCGCGTCGATATCGGCAGTGACAATCGCCGCCTGAGAAAAGGCTTCTGCGATTTTCTCAGGCGGTACGTACTCCGAAAACATATTCAGCAAAAAAACAGGTTCACTCATATATCTTTCGTAAATTCAATGACTGCATTACATTTTTTCGATTCTTTCCAGAAGTGCCGGCAAAAGCTCTTCATAGGGCAGCCGCGCCACCTGCTGACCCTTTTCAAAAAGCATGCCCCAGCCATCGCCGCCGGCAATGCCGATGTCTGCCTCCCGTGCCTCTCCCGGCCCATTGACAATGCACCCCATAACCGCCACGGTAATGGGCTTTTCGCAATTTTTCAGGGCCGCGTCCACCTGATTTACAAGGCTGATCAGGTCAATGCGCGTCCTGCCGCAGGTAGGGCAGGAAATGATATCCACCCCGTCCCGGCGCAGTCCCGCCGCTTTCAGAATATCCTTCGCGGCATAGACCTCCTGCACCGGGTCATCTGTCAGGCTGACACGGATGGTGTCGCCGATGCCGTCCAGAAGCAGCGCGCCGATGCCCATGGCGGACTTGATCAGGCCCTGCCGCACAGGGCCCGTCTCGGTAACGCCGATATGCAGCGGATAATCGCACCTGCTGCGGAACAGCCGTGCCGCCGCCACCATATTGGGCACATGGGAGGACTTCATGGAGACGCAGGTATCATAAAAGCCCTGCTTTTCCAGAAGCTCCAGGTGCTGAAACGCGCTCTCCACCAGGGCCTCCGGCGTCGGGTGGCCATACTTTTCCAGAAGCTTTTTATCCAGGCTGCCGCCGTTTACGCCAATGCGGATGGGAATTTTTTTTCCCTTGCACACGTCCACAACAGCCTTTACACGGTCTTCCCCGCCGATGTTGCCGGGGTTGATGCGGATCTTGGAGGCGCCGCCCTCCGCTGCCAGAATGGCAAGCTGATAATCAAAGTGGATATCCGCCACGAGCGGAAGCGGACTCTCCCGGCAGATTTCTGCAAAGCCCCGGGCCGCCTCCCGGTTGGGAACCGCAAGCCGGGCAACCTGACAGCCGGCGGAAGCCAGCTGCTTGATCTGGCTCAGGCACCCTTCCACATCCGCAGTCGGCACATTGAGCATGGACTGAATCACTACCGGTGCACCGCCGCCAATGGGGACACCGCCTACCATAATCTGTCGCGTCATTTTTCTCCCCCACAAAAATCTGAATGATATCCTTCAGCATGATCACTGCCAGCAGTGCAAACAGCACCAGTGTTCCGGCAGCCTGGACATAGCCCTCGTATTTTGGGTTCAGCTTTTTCCGCGTAATGCCCTCGATCAATGCGGTGAGCAGCACACCGACGGCACGGGCCCCGTCAAGGCCCGGTATCGGGAGAAGGTTCATGATGCCCAGGTTAATCGTAATCAGGCCGCCAAAGCTTACCATATTCAGCAGTGCAACATAAAATGTGGAAGACTGGTTTGCAGTATCCGCCATCATATGCACAATGCCCACCGGTCCGGTCAGATCCTTTACACTGGCTCTGCCCGTAAAAAGAAGCTTCAGGCTGATGCGCACCATACGCATATTGGACAGGCACTCATTCCACACCTGACTAAAGAAAGTGCGGAAACTTCTGTCAGTACTTCCGAAACTGAAGCCGTAGCGGAGCGTTGTGGTTCCGTCTTCGTTTTCATACTCGCTTTTCTGCATAGAGAAATCTTTCAGCTCGATTTTCTCGCCGTTCCTCTCTATCAGAAGATCATGACGATTCTCCGGATTTTTCTTCTCATCCGTATTCGCCGTCAAAATCAGGCTGAAATCGCTGTATACGTAAATCCGTTCACCGTCTACCTTCAAAATCCGGTCGCCCACCATCAGCCCATCCTCGGTTTCTGTGGCTGCGAGGGTGCACTCCGGCTCAATAGAGGCAATGACCGGCACATTGTACCATTTCTGCGGCGCATAAAAGATACCAAAAAGCAGCAGTCCTGCCAGCAAATTCATCAGCGGCCCCGCAATCAGGATAATTACACGCTTCCACCACACAGCGGAAATAAAAGAGCGGGGATTATCCCTGCCGCTGCCGTCCTCCCCTTCCATCTCACAGTAGCCGCCAAAGGGGATCGTGCGAATGGCATAGAGTGTTTCGCCCCGCTGCTTTTTCCAGAGCGCCGGGCCCATGAAAAGAGAGAACTCATTTACCTGCACATCAAATTTCTTTGCTGCCGTGAAATGACCCAGCTCATGGATAAAAACCAGGACGCTGAAGAGGATAATGCCGAAAATAACGCTGAATACTGTCATAATTTGCCTCGCTTCAGGAATTCTTTTTTACCGCCAGCCGGGCCAGACGGTCGGTCTCCAGAATCTGCTCCAGGGTTGGGGTCTGAATCACCGGCGTCTGCTCCACCGCCTGCGAAACCAGACGATATATATCATAAAATCCGATCTGATCCGCCAGGAACATGGCGACCGCCACCTCATTGGCACCGTTCATCGCCGCGCAGGCCGTGCCGCCAACCTTTGCGCAGTCCCGTGCCAAAGACAGGCATGGGAATCTTTCATAGTCTGGCCTGCAGAATGTCAGTGCCGCACAGACTGTTAAATCCAGCCGGTCAACCGGAGACGGCATCCGCTCCGGGTAGGTAAGGGCCAGCTGAATCGGCAGACGCATATCCGGTGTGCCCAGCTGCGCCATCACAGCTCCATCGGTAAATTCCACCAGGCTGTGCACGATGCTCTGCCGATGGATCAGCACCTCCACCTGCTCAAGAGGGACACGGTAGAGCCGCATTGCCTCAATGACCTCCAGGCCCTTGTTCATCAGGGTAGCGCAATCGACTGTGATTTTCTCCCCCATTTTCCAGTTTGGGTGACGCAGTGCGTCCTTTTTGGTTACATGGCGCAGCTGCCGGGAATCCATGCCGAAGAAGGGTCCTCCGGAGCAGGTCAGCAGGATCTTATGAAGCTCCTTCCGGTCGGCACAGCCCATGAGGCACTGAAAGATCGCAGAGTGCTCCGAATCCACCGGCACAATTTCCGCACCGCATTTCTCCACCTCTGCCATCACCAGCTCGCCGGCGCAGACAAGCGTCTCCTTGTTGGCAAGGCCGATGCGCTTTTTCGCCCGAATGGCCGCAAGGGTCGGCTTAAGCCCGACCATGCCGACAACCGCCGTAATGACGCAGTCTGCTTCCGCAATCGTTGCCGCCTCGCACAGTCCCTCTTCTCCGCAGGAAATGCGGATGCTCTCACCAGAGAGCTCCTCCTGCAGCTGCGCTGCTGCCTCCGGTGTTGCCATAACCGCCAAAGCCGGGTGAAACTCCCGGCACTGCTGCGCCATCAGATGCACATTGGTTCCGGCAGTCAGGGCCGCAACGCGAATATCCCCGTTAAAATGGCTGATCACATCCAGCGTCTGCCGCCCGATGGAGCCGGTAGAGCCGAGTATCGATACACTCTTTACCATTTTTCAGCTCACCACCGGCATCAGCAGAATCAGCGCCTCTATCACAGGCGCAACCATTACCATGGAATCGAAGCGATCCAGGAATCCCCCGTGGCCGGGGATCAGAGTCCCGAAATCCTTGATGCCGGACATTCTCTTCACCACTGAAAAGCACAGGTCGCCGAACACGCCTACACCGCTGCCCACCAGGCCATACAGCAGTGCCGCGCCGTAATCCACCTGACGGCTGAAAACGATCTGCATGACAACCGCATAGATCAGCATTCCCAGCACCGCGCTGAGAATGCCCCCGAGGACCCCCTCTATGGTCTTGTTGGGGCTCACAACCGGCGCAAGCTTATGCTTGCCGAACATGCTCCCCACAAAGTAGGCCCCCGCATCGGAGAGGAACGCCACAATGAAGGGCACCAGTATCAGATAGCGCCCGTTGTTCATATCCAGAATGCGGATCACCGATGAGAGGAGATACGGAACCACCGCTCCGGCGAAGAAGCACTCCATGACCATCTCAATGCTGATCTTCACGTGGTTGGCCATCAGCTCTGAAAACAGAAGAATCCAGAACAGAAGCATCACCAGAAGCGCAATGCTGCGCTCAGCGCCGTAATAGCTCCACAGGGAGGCCGCGAAGGCCATCAGTGCGGAATAGAGCACCATCCTGGTGTGGCGGACAAGCCCTGTGCAGTACAGCAGCTCATATACCC
>CAVIFH010000073.1:0-8550 GCA_963641615.1 bacterium
AGGGTATACCTGTATGGTGTGCTGTGCCACTATGTGCTGGACAGTGTGTGTCACCCGCTGATCGTCTCCGCGACGGCAGGCAAGGCTCCCGGGCATACCGAGCTGGAAACGGAATTTGACCGGGAATTATTGACACGGGATGGAAAGATTCCTGCCTACCGGCAGTATCTTGGGCGAAGGTTCCGCCTCACCTGGGGAGAATGCGTCACCGTAGCCGGGTTTTATCCGCCTGCAACGGCGTACTCCGTCCGCCGCGGCTTTTTCATGATGTCCGCGGTAAATCGCCTGACAACCATGAAAAACCGCAGACTTCTGCAGGCAATTCTGAACCTGGGCGGGGAATACGGGCGTCAGATGGTGATGCATTCCCGGCCGAACCACCGCTGTGCCGCACTGATCAGCCAGCTTGATGCCCTGTATGGTGAGGCACTGAGCCGCTATCCGGACATGGCTGAACAGCTCACAGCCTATATTGAGAATGGAACGCCCTTGGGAGAGAATTTTTGCGGCAATTTCAGCGGCGAACCCCCCAAGGAGCAGCAAGCGGAGGAGAGGACATGAAGAAAATACGCAGTCTGCTTGATTTAACGATGGAAGAGTGGAATTGGGTTCTTTATGATATCGGCAATTCCGCATTCATTCTGCTGGTCACAGCAATTGTACCGATTTATTTTAACGCGCTGACGGATGCCGCCGGATTGCCGGAAGCGACCTACCTGTCCGTCTGGGGCTATGCCGCCTCCATCGCGACCATCATTGTGGCAATCATCGGGCCGATCTGCGGCACAATGGCGGACCACAAAGGGGCAAAAAAGCCGATTTTCACCATCTGTGTCATCGTCGGTGCGGTCGGCTGCGCAGCAATGGGCGTTTCCACCTCGTGGCTCGGATTTCTGGTCATTTATATCATTGCAAAAATCGGGTATAATTCCAGCCTTGTCTTTTACGACGCCATGCTGACAGAGGTAACCACCGACAAGCGGATGGACAATGTCTCTACCGCAGGATATGCTCTCGGCTATGTCGGCTCCGTGATTCCCTTTGTGGTGTGTCTGCTGGTGGTGCTCAATGCGGATCAGCTGGGCTTATCTGCTGCCGCTGCCATGGAAATTGCCTTTGTGATCACCGCTGTCTGGTGGATTGTCTGCACGCTGCCGCTGCTGAAAACCTATCGTCAGAAGGCCTATACCGAGCACACCGGGAATCCGCTCACCGCCTCCTTCCGGCGGCTGTGGCATACCTTCCGGACGGTAAAGCAGGAAAAGCACATTTTCCTGTACCTGGTTGCGTTCTTCTTCTTTATTGACGGTGTGTACACCATCATCGGCATGGCCACCACATACGGCCAGAGTCTGGGGCTGGACAGCACCGGCCTGCTTCTTGCACTGCTGGTCACGCAGATTGTGGCGTTCCCCTGCGCGATTATTTTCGGAAAGCTTTCCGCCCGGTATGACACGGGAAAACTCATTAAAATCTGCATTATCTGTTATGCAGGAATTACCATCTTCGGCATTTTCCTTTCCAGCACCTGGGAATTCTGGGTTCTGGCTGTACTTGTCGGAATGTTCCAGGGCGGCATTCAGGCTCTCAGCCGCTCCTACCTGGGGAAAATCATTCCTGCCGAGCAAAGCGGTGAATATTACGGCCTGATGGACATTTTCGGAAAAGGCGCAGACGCCGTCGGCCCTGCGCTGATTGCCGCCGTAACCAATCTGGTTGGTGAGAAGACCTTCACCGTATTCGGGTCAGAGCTGAAGGGGCAGAACATCGGCGTAGGATTTCTGGTCGTTTTGTTCGCCATTGGCTTCGTGATTTTCTGCAAGGCAGACCGCATGAACAAAGCGCGCAAAGCGCAAAATACCCGCCTGTAATATTCATTAAAATTCACCCGGCTGTGCAATGCGGTCGGGTGAATTTTTTCTCAGATTGTCAATACAAAATGATTCTTATGATATTCCAGCAGTCCGTCTCTGCGCATTTTTCCAAGCTCCAGCGACAGTCCGCTGCGGTCTACCGCCAGATAGTCCGCAAGCTGCTGCTGTGTAAAGGGGATATCAAATTCACGGCTTCCTATGCGCTGGGATTCCGCAGAAAGATAGCTCATCAGCTTTGCACGGGTTGTCCTCTGCCCCATGTGGGTGAGCTTTTCGCTGAACCGTAAATTTTTGTCGGCGAGCTCTCCTAAAAGGTTGCGGATGATCTTCGCGTGATGGGCACAATTGGCGGAGCAGACTGTCAAAACTCGCCTCACGTTCAGATACATCACGGTGACAGGCGTCTGGGCAACCACGCTTACATTCAGTACTTCACCGGGAGCGCATGCAAATGCCGCCGCAAAGGTCCGGCCCTTGCCTGCCTTTGCCACAATGTTGCGGTTGCCCCAGACATCCTCCTGAATCACAAGGACGCTCCCTGAAAGCACAAATCCGATTTCTTCCGTTGTATCTCCGGCATGCAGCAGGAAAGCATCCTTCGGGAAGCACTCCTTTTTTGCGTCAAGGCACGAAAGCATGGCGCTGATTTCCCCTTCCGCAATACCCGAAAAAAGCTGCGATGACCGGATCACTGATAAAAATTCTTTCATATCGGCCCCTTTCTGTTGAAAATTCAACAGACGGAATGACCACATTATAGTACAATATGCAAAACAAAGCAAGGAGGTTTGACGATGAAAAGACGAATCGTTGAAATAGACCGTGAAAAATGCAACGGATGCGGCGCATGTGCAGCAGCCTGCCATGAGAGCGCCATTGCAATGGTAGACGGCAAAGCCACTCTGATGCGAGATGATTATTGCGACGGCATGGGCGATTGCCTGCCTGCGTGTCCAACCGGCGCAATTACCTTTGTTGAGCGCGAGGCAGCAGCCTATGATGAGAAAGCGGTGCTGGAAAACAAGCAGAAAAACGCCAAAGAGAGCGAAGCTCCCCGCCATACCGGATGCCCCGGAACAAAAATAAAAACCATGAACCGACCAAAGCAGCAGAGCAGCGAATTCAGTCCCTGCGCGCAGGAAAGTCAGCTCTCCCAGTGGCCGGTGCAAATCAAGCTGGCTCCGGTAAACGCGCCTTATTTTTCCGGTGCAAAGCTGCTGATTGCGGCAGATTGCACAGCCTATGCCTATGCGGCCTTCCATGAGCGCTTCATCCGCGGGCATATTACGCTTATCGGCTGTCCGAAACTGGACGATGTGGATTACACTGAAAAGCTTACGGAGATCATCGCAAATAACGACATTAAAAGCGTGCGTATTGTGCGCATGGAGGTTCCGTGCTGCGGCGGCCTGGAGCGTGCGGCAGTAAACGCGCTTAAAAACAGCGGAAAATTTATTCCGTGGGATGTTGTCACCATATCCATAGATGGAAAAATACTTGACTAAGAAAGGAAGCGTCTAAATGGAAAAACAGATGTTCTGCTTTCAATGTGAGCAGACAGCCGGATGCACCGGCTGTACGGGAAAGTCAGGCATATGCGGCAAAAATGCAGCCGTCGCAAATCTTCAGGATGAACTGGCCGGCGCGCTGATTGGGCTTGCGCGTGCAACCGATGGTGCCTCAAAAGTGGGCAGAGATACATGGGAGGTTATGATCGAAGGGCTTTTTGCCACAGTAACAAATGTTAACTTTGATGAATCGTCCCTGCATGCGCTGATTGAGCGCGTGCATACCCAAAAGGCAAAATTGCAGCCCGGCTGCTCGTCCTGTGCGGCACCCTGCGGCCACAATGACGACTATCAGATGTCCCTTCTCTGGGATGCCCAGGAGGACATACGCAGTCTGAAATCTCTCATTCTTTTCGGCGTACGCGGCATGGCAGCCTATGCACATCACGCTTCTGTACTGGGCTATCACGACGAGGACGTTGATCAGTTCTTCGCAAAGGCCCTGTTTGCCGTCGGCGAGGATTTGGGCATGGAAGAGCTGCTGCCGATTGTTATGGAGGTCGGCGAAAAAAATCTCAAGTGCATGGAGCTGCTGGACAAGGCAAATACAGAAACCTACGGCACGCCGGCGCCGGTTTCCGTCCCTCTTACCGTGGAAAAAGGGCCCTTTATCGTCATTTCCGGCCATGATCTGCACGACCTGAAGCTTTTGCTGGAGCAGACGGAGGGAAAGGGCATCAATGTCTATACCCATGGAGAGATGCTCCCGGCACATGCGTACCCGGAGCTGAAGAAATATACACACCTGAAGGGAAATTTCGGAACCGCCTGGCAAAATCAGCAGAGGGAGTTTGCGTCCATTCCCGCGCCGGTGCTGTTTACCACGAACTGCCTTATGCCGCCCAAAGCAGGTTACCTTGACCGTGTATTCACAACTGCTGTGGTTTCCTATCCGGGCATTCAGCATATCGGAGAATCCAAGGATTTTACCCCGGTAATTGAGAAGGCATTGGAGCTTGGGGGATACGCAGAGGATATGCCCTTCACCGGCATAAACGGCGGAAGCAGTGTTATGACCGGATTTGCACGCGGCAGCGTACTGGGAGTCGCAGACAAGGTAATCGATGCTGTTAAGAGCGGCAAAATCAAGCACTTTTTCCTTGTGGCCGGCTGCGATGGCGCACGCCCGGGCCGCAATTACTATACGGAATTTGTAAAGCAGACCCCATCCGATACGGTTGTTCTGACACTTGCCTGCGGAAAATATCGTTTTAACGATCTGGATCTCGGGACCGTTGCCGGTCTGCCGCGAATCCTGGATATCGGGCAGTGCAACGATGCCTACAGCGCCATACAGATTGCCGTTGCTCTGGCTCAGGCTTTTCATTGCAGTGTAAACGAGCTGCCCCTTTCCATGGTCCTGTCATGGTACGAGCAGAAGGCAGTATGCATCCTGCTGACGCTGCTGTATCTCGGCATTAAAAATATCCGGCTTGGGCCGACGATTCCGGCATTCATTTCCCCAAATGTACTGAACTACCTCGTTGAGCAGTTCGGAATTGCGCCGATCACTACTCCAAAGGAAGATCTGGAGCAGCTGCTGAAATAAGATGAAGCAGCCGCATGAAAATGCACGAAGACAATTGCCTGTCTCCGTGCACTTTTTCATGGTGTGTGCAATTACAATGGTTTTGCCTGATAGCCGGCTTTTGCAATCACTTTCAAAATTATTTCGTTCGGCACATCCTCCGCATAGGAAACAGTCAGCTTGTTTTCCTTCAGATTGACCTTTCCGGCGACCGCGTCCACGTTATTCACTGCAGCTTCCACCGCGTTTTTGCAGTGACTGCAGTGCATGCCGTCTACATGGAATTCGCGGGTGAAGAGAATTTTCTTCAGCTTTTTCCTTTTAGGTTTCACGCTGCTTCCGCCGCCGCAGCAGCCGCCTTCCCCGCGAAAATGCGTGACGGATGACCGGATTCCCAATATCACAAGAACCGCAATCACTGCAATAATGATTATATTAGCCATGACTAACCCCCCGTTTCAATTTCCTGTACTTCATTATAACCTGTCCGGATAAAAAGGCAAGAATGTACTTTCTTGTGACATACTATCCAAAAAGATACTTTAAGTGCAGCAGGCACGCCCCGCGGTACTGCCGCAATATTACGGAAGCTCCGCTGGTTTTCTTCGAAATGAAATATGCGCAGCCATCGTCATTGCGGCGCTGAGGATCAGCTGGGTGTAATAGCTGATTCCCCGGCACAAAACCATGCCGGGAAGCACAAAATCCGCGCCGAAAATCGGAGAGAAAATCACAGTGAACAGGGTTTCGCTGATACCCATGCCGCCCGGAAGCGGCAGCATATCCGCAGCTATGGAAATCATTGCGTAGAGGACAACAATATTAATTGCCTTCTCTCCTGTAAGGCCAAAGGCACGATAAGAAAACCACGCGATGCTGAACATACAAAAGCGCTGCACAAACGTAATCAGGAAAACATTTAAAAGAATCCCCGGATTTTTCCTGAGGAACACAGACGTTCCCCGATACTGACTTAATGCGCGATTCACACGTCCTGTCACGCGCTGCGGATTGCGAAACGGATGAATTTTCTGAATCAGCCGCAAAACACCATTCGCCAGCCGCTCCAGCAGATCCGGCAGGAAAACAGCAGCCAAAAGCAGACAGATGGCAGCCACATTCAATGTCATTCCCAGATAAACGAAGGGCATCACACCTGCAAGGCACTCCAAAATCCGCATGGGATGAAGGATCGCAATTGCAAGACCCGTGAGCACCAGCACAGCTTTGTTTGCAATTGTTTTCACAATCAGTACAATGGACGACTGGGCCACCGGTATCCCGTCCTGCCGCATATACATGATCTGCATCGGCTGCCCGCCGGATGCGGAGGGCGTAATCGCATTGAAGAAAAAGCCAATAAAGGAAAAAAGGCAGCAATGGTGAAATTTGGATTTTACGCCGGTACTGTGCAGGAGGTAATAGATCGCAGCTGACTCGCCTAAAATGAAAAGAACGACGGAAGCGATTGCGGCAAGCACCCACGGCGTCTGAGCATCGGTTACATACTGCAGAACCTCGGCAGGATTTTCATCGTGGAACAGGTACCATACGGTCAATGCAAATATCGCAGCATAAAAAATGCCGCTGAAAACCCACTTGCGCACCTTTTTCAGCATGGTTCGCTTCACCTCCGCTTCCGAATACGCAGAGTATACCATATTTTTTACAGAGGTGTCAACCTGCGTAAGAGTGAATATCAGGGCACGCGCAATGCGTGCCCCGATAGAAAAAGCTTTCAGGATTACTCGCCGAAGAATTGCTGCAGCTCCTCCAGACCATCAGAGAGCTTCTGAAGAACGGAGTTGATCTCTTCCTCGTTCAGATCAAGCAGCTCTGTAAAGTCCGGAACCGTCAGCGTGTCGGCACTGCGAAGGTTCAGTGCCAGCGTACCGCCAAACTCCTCGCCGTTAATTTTGTCAACGACCAGGGAGAACATCTCATCACTGCTCTCGTAGTATCCGGAGACGGAGCCTGCCGCTTCACCATCCGTACTGCAAGACAATTCAAAGGTCTGTGCAGACTTATCCAGCGTGAACAGGATCGCTAATGCTTCTTCATTGTCGCTGTAAATCGCATAGCGCAGAGCAAGTACTTCCTCGGTATCTTCCGTAATTTCAAATTCTGCAGCAAATGTGCTGCCGCCGGAGGCCATTTCCAGGAGGTAATAATCCTGTGCCTCGCTGATACGGAGGGAAACGGAGAACGCATCCTCCCCCATTGCAAGGGACAGATCCGCCCCGACAAACTGACTCTGGGCAGTCGTGCTCGCTGTAAAGCTGAGGGTAAAGGGTGTCTCTTCCAGACTGCTTTCCAGTGACTGATGGAGCTCCTCCTTGTTTTCAAGGATGGTCTGCACAGCCTCCTGCCCGGTAACGCTGATTTCGTCGGAACGGGCTGCAGCCAGGTCAATCAGGACAGCGACGGCGCTCTGCAGCTCCTCATCGGACGTCAGCTCCTCCGCCAGTGCATCGTAAAGAGCAAGCAGCATGGCGCTGTCGCCGGAATAGGAAATCTGATTTACGGAAATATCCTCTCCGTTTACGTTCAGAACTGCATTGGCCACGTTCATCGTCAGATAGGAGGAAACGGAAGCGAATGCATCCGAAAGCGCATTTGCAATCACATTAACCGACTCGCCGATTGCGGCAAGCTCTGTATCGGAATAGATTTCCTGTGCGTTCTCCGCAGACAGCGCATCCATCAGTCGGTTATAAACATCCTCATCCAATGCGTAGATGGAGCCGGAATCAGGGGCAAAAACTGATTTTTCCAGATTCTCCGCAAGATTTTCCAGTGCAATTCCGTAGGGTTTATCCAGAACAGTGCTTTCCAGTGCCAGTGCCTTGGCGCTGAAATACGCAGTCAGTCCGGCAAGCTCCCGGCCCTCATAGGTCATGCTGGCGCCGGCCGAAAGCGCTTCCTCTTCCTCAGATACGGAAATCTTTGCACTGATATTAAGGCCATCACTGGAGAGCACAAGCTCCGCAGACCCGGCATCATCCGCCGCATAGGCCGTGAAGGACAAGCTGAATATCAGCATAACAGCCATCACTGCTGCTGATATACGGCTGAAAATGCAATCACGTTTCATAAAAATCATCCTTTCATCTGTAATCGCAAGGGGAAACTCCCCTATCTCATCTCTATTGTACCAGATACCATCACCGGGTGCAATAAAAATCTCACGGGAAATACGATTTGATGAAAAGCCTGGCCGGATATTACGTTTCCGTCGAATATGGAAGTCTGGCGGCCAAAGCAGTCTTCCCGTTTAAAATGTATTTTGGGGAAGTGCAGCCCTGAGCAGCGAACTGTCACAGGTGCGGACAAAAAAATTTTCAGAGCATCGCCGCGGCACGCAGCAGGATCGGGAATTTCCTCAAAAGCGGCCCATTAAACATAAAAATTTCAACGAAAGCAGCAAGCACACTTGACGAAAGTCGACTTTTGGGCTATACTATAGGCATAGTTGAATTAAAGAAACAATGCGTAAGAAATAAAAAACGATTATGTCCTGTCAGTCAGTAAAAAAGAAACGGATATCGCGGAAGGAGCCCAAATGTCTTATATTGTCTAT
>CAVIFH010000074.1:0-8516 GCA_963641615.1 bacterium
GCATTATGGACACCCTGCGCAATGCACCCCCTGCTGACATCGCCGGATACAAGGTTAAGGGAGTCATTGACTACTCCAAGCCTGAAAAAACCGGTCTGCCTGCCTCCAATGTTCTGGAGTTCAAGCTGGACGGCGGCGCGACCGTGATCGTCCGTCCCTCCGGCACGGAGCCGAAAATCAAGATTTACTACACCACCTTGGGCAAGGATCTGTCAGAAGCAGAGGCGCAGAAGGAAAAGCTTGCAGCCGCGATCAACCCGATTCTGGCTTAATCTCAAGCAAAATCGCAGCATCTCTTCTGAATTTTCAGGGCAGCACCGCTTTCTTCTCGTTATGCGGTGCTGCCCCAAAAATAAACATAAGGGAGCTCCTGAAAAATCATTTGCCGTACAGCAGGTGATTTTCAGAGGCTCCCCTCTTTTTATGAACTGATCGCTCCGGAGTAAAAACGCAGCTTCAGCGGGCGGCCCAGCTTTTTATCGTCTCCTGCATTTCCCGGATATTCAGGATTCCCTCGGCAAAGCCCTTCCTTACCAACGACTCCGGCAGATACTCATCGTATTTGTCAAAGAGCGGAAGCTCCCCCCCGTACACAAGGTCCAGGGGCTGCAGGGGCTTCTGCACCTCTTCCCCCACAATTTGGAAGAAGGAGTCCCTGTCCACCTTCATGGTAAACTGCATGTAGTACGGCCTTGCGGAGTCAAAATTCTTGAGCCCCAGCCGATCCGCGCATTTGATGCGCAGGAAGCGCTCCATGGCCAGGAAGCCATAGGTCCCGATCCAGGGCATCAGGCACCACATGCTGCCCCCCAGGTTAATCAGCACCTTCCGCCCCACGCCGGAGTGCAGCGCCGTAAAGCGGGCCTGCTCCAGGCGGGCAGCGGCATTCTTCATCAGGTAGGGATATGTCTTCTCCTCCAGCAGGACCTGCTGCATCCGCTTTAGTATCTTTGTGTGCAGATCTCCCGGGCACTCCCCAAAGTAGGCGGGCACATTGCCCTTCACCTGCTCGCAGTAAACCAGGTGCCGCTTGTGGTCAATTTCCAGCACCGTCCACACGTGCCCCGCAATGGCGAGCTTCTCCCCCACGGGTGGGGGCTGCACCACCGTGCCCAGCTCCTGGGACTCACTGCGGACGGTGTACTCCTCGCTCTCCTGGAACACACCGTAGAACTTAAAGGAATTGATAACCCGTTCCCCGGCAAGGCCCACGATCAGTCCGCCCCGCTCCGTCCGCTGGATATGGTCGGTGGCAAGGAGATGCCGCAGGAGGCACTTGAAATCCTCCTGTGTAATGTTCCGAAAATAGTGCAGGGACAGTATCTGCTCCGCCAGAGCCCTGGGGGAAAGCTCACCGGAGGAGGCAATCACCGACATGGTCTGGTGATACAGCAGACTGTAGGACAGCCGGTCCAGCCGCGGCGGCTCTACCCACCGTTCCTCCAGATACAGCTGCACCAGGGCAATGCCCTGCAGCAGCTTCCAGGGCACGGTGCTCGGAAGCATGGCCCGGATATCCGGCTCATCCTCCCGCATGACGAACCACATTTCAGATGGATTCCCCCGGCGCCCGGTGCGCCCCATCCGCTGCAGGAAGGAGGACACCGTCCAGGGGGCGTCAATCTGAAAGGCCCGCTCCAGGCGGCCGATGTCAATGCCAAGCTCCAGCGTGGCAGTGGTGACGGTGGTCATGCACTGCTCATCGTCCTTCATTGCCATCTCCGCCGTCTCCCGGTAGGAGGCGGACAGATTTCCATGGTGAATGAGGAAGCGGTCCGGTTCGCGATTCTTTTCGCAGTACTGCCGCAGGGTCGTTGTGACAGCCTCGCATTCCTCCCGGGAGTTGACAAACACGAGGCACTTCTTGCCCCTTGTATGCTCAAAAATATACCCAAGCCCCGGGTCCGCATTCTCCGGCGCCTGGTCCGTTTTTTCGTCCAGGGCCTCCATGGCCCGGATGTTTTCGCGACCATCGGCCGCCTGCACATCCCGCACATAGAAATGCTCCATGCTCAGCCGCCATTTGTTTCCGGGAGCCTGCACCCGGGGAATGGCGGTTTTTCTGCCCGTCCCCATGCTCAGGAGCTCCCCGCATTTTTCCGGGTCACCAATGGTCGCGGAGAGGCCGATTCTGCGGGGGTTGACCCCCGCGAGTCTCCCTAAGCGCTCAATCAGGCACAGTGTCTGGCCGCCCCGGTCTCCCCGCAGAAGGGAATGCACCTCGTCAATGACGATGAACCGCAGGTCGTGAAAGAGCTTCGGGATCGCGGAATGCTTGTGGAGCAGCATGGCCTCCAGGGATTCCGGCGTGATCTGCAGAATGCCGCTGGGGTGCTTCATCATTTTTTCCTTATGGCTCTGGGCCACATCCCCATGCCAATGCCACACGGGGATATCCGCCTCCTCGCAGAGCTCTGTCAGCCGGCCGAACTGGTCATTGATCAGGGCCTTCAGGGGGCCGATATAAATCGCGCCGACGGACGTGGGGGGAGCCTCGGAAAAAAGCGTAATAATCGGGAAAAATGCCGCCTCTGTCTTGCCGGAGGCCGTAGAGGCCGTCAGCAGCAGATTGTCGTCCGTGTTGAAGATCGTCTCTGCCGCCGCCACCTGGATGGCCCGAAGGTTCTGCCAGCCGCTGCGGTAAATATAGTCCTGCACAAAGGGAGCGTAACGGTCAAATGCGCTCATGATGCATCCTCGTTAAATATCAAACTCGGCGAACTGCCCGTCGGCAGATTCCTCCTGCACGTCATTGCGCGCGTAGCGGAAGCTGTCGCTTCCCAGGAGCTGACGCACCTTCACCTCAGGATTCTGATACACAATATCCAGAACCTCAATGAAGTCCCGGATCACCTCCCGGGGGGTGATATGGCTGTCCGCGCCGATGCGCCCGAACTCCACCTCGATGAAGTCCACCATGTCCTGCTGGGTGACAATCTGCTGATAGTCATACAGCCCTGCGTGGATGTCCGCCAGCTTTTCAATCAGGATCAGCATTTCCTCGTTGGTCAGGGGCAGCAGGCGAATCACCGGCGACAGCAGGTCCTTATGCTCTCCGGAGAAGTGCCCCTCCGCCAGGCGGGAGCGGAGCGCCTCATAGCTGTATACACCCCGGCGGTTGTCCTCCATGCACTGGGGTGTCCCCCCCAGGATGAAGCCGATGTGGTGGGCCTTGCCCTGCATGGCGTCGTTATACATGGTGAGTATTTTCTCGTAGTTATACTGCCTGGTAATGGAGTTTGGAATCTTGTAGATGTTCACCAGCTCATCGATCAGCACCAGCATGCCCGCATAGCCCGCCTGATTCAGGAATGCGGCAAAAAGCTTCAGGTACTCGTACCAGTCATCGTCCGTGATGATGATGCCGACGCCAAGCTCCGCGCGGGCCTCCGACTTCGTCGTGTACTCTCCCCGGAACCACTTGAGCACCCGGGCCTTCGTTTCATCATCGTCATTGCGGCTTGCCTGATAATAGAGGGTAAGCAGCCGGGCAAAGTCGAAGCCATGCACCATCTCATTCAGGGAATAAATTACCCCGGATATTTTCTTCTCCACCTGGGTCTGCAGGGATGCATCCGCCGCGGAAAGGCCGCTCTCCTCCATGACCTGCTGCTGCACATTGCTGATCCAGCGGTCCAGAATCAGGGAGAGGGCGCCCCCCTCCGGCTTCGTCTTGGTGGACATATTGCGAATCAGCTCTTTGTATGTCGCAAGGCCCTGGCCTCTGGTGCCCTGCAGCCTGCGCTCCGGAGAAAGGTCCGCATCCACGACCACGAAGTTCTTCGCCATCACATAGTTGCGGATGGTCTGCAGCAGGAAGCTCTTGCCGCTGCCGTACTTTCCTACGATGAAGCGGAAGGAGGCACCGCCGTCGGCAATGATGTCCACATCGTGCAGCAGCGCGTCAATTTCCGCTTTCCGCCCCACAGTAACGTAGGAAAGGCCCACCCGGGGCACAACGCCGCCCTTCAGGGAATTCATCAGCGTCTGGGCAATTCGCTTTGGTATTTTCATGGCTTTACCATCTCTTTCAGTTCTTCAACATAGTCTTCCACCAGCGCTTCTCCGTCAATGACCGAGTCCTGGAAGGTGTCATACAGTTTTTCATTAATGCTGTCCAGCAGGACGGACTTGAGCTTTCCCTCCTGCTGCACCCATGCCGTGTCCCCGCCGTAGAGCAGGCACTGCATCAGGCGGTATTCGGCATCGTTCAGAGGCGTTTCCCCCTCGCTGCGCTCCGGCTCCGGCTGCGCTTCCGGGATATCGGCGGCAGGCAGCTCCTCCGGCAGCTCGTCCTCGTCCTCCACCCGGAGCTTTTCCTGGGTCTCGGCAGCGTCGCTGCGGATGCGGCTGAGGGCGCCAAAGTCAATGGCGACCCGCTTCGCCGCCTGCTCTGCCCTCTTTTTGTCATCCAGAAGCTGCTGGATTTCCTCGGAAATTGCCTTATTCACCCATTTCAGCTGATTGGGGTACTGAATTGGCTTCCCGATATTCAGGGCGGTGCGCATGGTGCCGTCAATGGCCCTTGTCAGGCCCTCCAGCTTTTTCTGCCCCCGGGGGGCAATATGGCGGCGGGTGACGCTCCAGTATCCGCCCTCGCAGCGGTAGCAGACCCCTTCGGCAATGACATACTCCGCTGTTTTCCGCTTCAGGGGATCGCAGAAAACAGCTTCATAAAACAGCTGCACCGGCCCCTCTGTCATCGGGCCGAAGAGCTGATCACTCAGGGAGCGCCCGCCCTTGTCGGCATAGTGCCGGCACATCCGGCGAATCGTCCCCGCAATCACCTGGTCCATATCCTTTTCATTGGTTTTATATAACTTGCTCCGGGACAGCCAGCCGGGGGCAAGGAGCTTCACCGTCTGCATGATTTCCGCGTCGCTCTGGGCCGTCGCCCGATCCAGCAGCACCACCTCTGACGCAAAGCTGCGTATGCTCTTCGTGCCGATCAATTCCACGGGAAGATCGTAGTAGACAATGTACTCTCTTCTCCAGTTTACATAATATTTTGGAATCACGTCATCCAATGCGCCGTATTTCACCGCGAAGTCATCCAGCTTTTTCAGACCCTCCATGGGGTCCTTGACGCCGATTCCGTTGATCAGCTCGTACATATACAGGAAGGCAAAGGTCCTGCAGCTCTCCTGAAGGTCTCCCCGGCGCAGCTTGGTACGCCAGGAGAAATAGCTGCGCAGCTCTAAATCCGTCAGATCGTCATAGGTCGGGCAGTATCTGTTTACCTTCAGCTTTTCCGGGTAATCATCCTCGTAATTTGCCAGAAGCTTTCCCTGCTTCAGGAAGAGCTTCCGCTTATTGATGTAGGAATAGAAGCTGTCGTTGTTCTTTGCCAGAGAACGGGCCGCGCGGATAAGGGACGGAGTCTTTTCGTCCACAGGGGCTGCCTTGCGGGGCCGGATGATCGGCTCATCTTCAAAAAGCCCCTGTACGATCTCCCGCACATAGTCATCGATGCTTTTCTCCTTCACTTCATCCTCGCCCTCCCTTCGGCAAACACATATGCCCATCATACTCTATTTGCACTTTTTCGTCAAGCGGAAGTGCCCATTGCAGCCGCAATTTGCCGGATTTTTTGACTGTCCGGCTTATTATCCCCCCGCGGGGCTTGCGAAGAGAGCCGCTTCATAGTATAATGGAGCCAATCAGCAATCGGCAGGTGAAGTAAATTGGACGAACCCCAGGAGCACGATCACGCGTACTTGCACGCCCACGGCATTCCCCATTCCCACGGCCATGTGCATGAGAACCAGAAGGCAGTCATCAATCGCCTCTCCCGGGCCATCGGGCATCTGGAGAAGGTAAAGCGGATGGTAGAGAACGGAGAAGACTGCTCGGATGTCCTGATCCAGCTTGCGGCGGTTCGCTCCGCCCTGGATAATACCGGCAAGGTCATCCTGAAGGACCACATGCGCCACTGCATGGTGGACGCGGTCGCCGCGGGGGACCAGGAAGCCATTGAGGACCTGTGCCAGGCAATTGACAAGTTCATGAAGTAAACGCAGGGGCTGCCGAATGGGCAGCCCCTGCTTACTTTTCCTGTTTGCTTTTATTCAGAACGTCGCCACATCCGGGTCCGCGGCCGGCACATCCTTCACGACCTCCGTCGCCGTGAGCACCGGGCCCACATCTCCCTTATAGAGGGGATGCTTCTCCGCGCTGACCTTGGCCGTCACCTGCACCCATGACCGGGACGCAAGACTCTTCGCGCCCTCATAGCGGCAGGGAATTCCGCAGAACTGGATATCCGCCGCGCAGCAGGTCATGATGAAGCGGCCGGGAGCGAACATTCCCTCCTTCTGGCGGCGCAGCATGGCAACCTGCCCCTTGAAGGAAACGGTCTTCCCGGTGTACTTTGCCGGGTCCTCGGTCACGTCCCGGTACCAGAGGGCGAAGTCCTCGTCCTTGATCTGAATCACAGGGGCGTTGATGTCGAAGGGCAGGGGGTCCTGCACGTCGTCGAACTTGGTGGTGCCGTCGGTGTAGTCATAGAGGATGTCTACCCGCCGGTTGGCCGCCCGGGCCAGCTTATGCAGGGGCATGGTATCCGCCCCCGGTGCCAGACGGTTGAATACGACCATCTGGGCCCCCGTCAGCTTATCCATGACCAGGTTGCGCATATTGGAATTATAGGTCTGGAAGGTGGTAGAGTCCGCGAACATCACTTCCTGGGCAATCACCCAGTTCTGGGGGAACCGATTGTACAGGTCCGCCACCAGCTGCATGCCGTTCAGCTCTGCCACGACCCGCTCCGCATTGTATTTCTTCTGCAGGGCAGCCAGGTCCTTCTGGGTAACCGTCTCCTGGTCCAGCACCTCCAAGTACACATTCTTGTGGGGATAGGCGGAGAGGTCGTACTCCTCCTCCCCTTCCTCAAAAACCAGCACCAGAGTGCGCTCACCGGCATTGAAGCGGGGATCCTCCAGGGTCTCCTGAATGAACTTCGTTTTGCCGGAGTCCAGGAAGCCGGTAAAAGCATATACGGGAATCTGCTCCATAAATTACACTCCAAACAGCTCGGCAATTGCCTTCTCATCCAGCTTCGAGCCGATGACGCAGAGCTTGCCGGTGATATCGGCGCTGCCTGTGCGGATATTCTCCTCCTCAGGCACGTAGTCAAAGTGGATCCAGGTGCCGTCCTCTGCAGGCAGAATGCCCTTCGCCCGGAGAACGAGGCCGTATTTCTCAGTATCCAGTGCCTTCAGGGCAGTCTCTACCGCCTCCATGGTGAACTTCTTGGCGGTCTCTACACCCCAGGATGTAAACACCTCGTCGGCATGATGATGGTGATGGTGGTGCTCATGCTCCTCCCCGTCCTCATCGTCGTGATGGTGGTGGCAGCAGTGGCCGTGCTCCTCCTCATCATGGTCATCATGATGGTGGTGATGCTCGTGCTCCTCGTCTTCCTCCTCGTCATCATGGTGATGATGGCAGCAGTGGTCATGCTCGTCTTCATCCTCGTCGTGATCGTGATGATGGTGATGCTCGTGCTCCTCATCTTCCTCCTCGTCATCATGGTGATGGTGGTGGCAGCAGTGATCGTCATCCTCATCCTTCAGCCGCTCCATCTCCAGAGCAGCCAGCTCCGCTGCCAGGGATGCCTTGCCCTCCATGGCGTCAACCAGCTGCTTTCCGGTCAGCTGGCCCCAGGGGGTGGTGACAATGGAGGCCACCTGGTTGTGCTCCCGCAGCATGGCCACCGCGTTGTCCAGCTTGAACTGGGAAATGGAATCGGTGCGGGAAAGGATGATGGTGGAGGCGGTTTCAATCTGGTTGTTATAGAACTCGCCGAAGTTCTTCATATAGACCTTTACCTTGCTCGCGTCAACCACAGCCACGGTATAGCCGAGGGTCACGTCCGCATTCGTTACCTTGTTCACAGCCCCGATGACATCGGAAAGCTTGCCCACGCCGGAGGGCTCGATGATCACCCGGTCAGGCGCGTACTCCGCAATTACCTTCTTCAGGGCCTTGCCGAAATCACCCACCAGAGAGCAGCAGATGCACCCGGAGTTCATCTCGGTGATGTTGATGCCCGCGTCCTGCAGGAAGCCGCCGTCAATGCCGATCTCACCGAATTCATTCTCGATGAGCACCAGCTTCTGCCCCGCATAGCCCTCGGAGATCATTTTCTTGATCAGCGTGGTTTTTCCGGCCCCTAAAAATCCGGAATAGATATCAACTTTTGTCATGAAAGATATGCCTCTTCTCCAAAGCGGTGCCGCGCTCTTCACCTGCGGCACTGCGTAAATTATTTTTCTGAATTTATTATATCATTTTTTGTCAATACACGCCAATGCATTTCCCGGGGGATTTTTTACGGAACTGTAAATCTTTTTCTTCTGGGGCGACACCACTGGGTTCGTCTGCGGCGCTTGCCTCATTGTGCGGTGCCGCCCTAGGCCCCTGTGTTTTGCTTTTTTATTCCTTACAATCGATTCCATCTTTTTTTCCCGTACAAGCACCATGTAATTGTATTAAAACGTGAAACCACGTAGTAC
>CAVIFH010000075.1:0-8484 GCA_963641615.1 bacterium
ATCGTCACTATGGATATTATTTTTTTACTATTGCAAGTTCATTTTACAATCTGCCATAATTATCTGACAAATGCCGGTGAGGCACTTTTTGGCTCAACCCATCCGATAACACTGAAGGCCGGAATTTTCGCCACGGACGAGAAACTCACGATCCTTGATATGAAGATGTATGAGGATAACATCTATAATCTGCTTGCCATAGCCGAAGAATATATTTTAAAGAATCTTCGGTGGAAAAGTGAGATTACAGGTATTGATCGGGAAGAAATTCCTGAAATCCCAGTGGCTGTTATCAGAGAGGTTTTGGCAAATAGCTTTGCTCATGCAATATATAACGGTAGAACTTATCATGAGGTGTGCATTCATCCGGGTATGATTTCAATTTACAGCCCCGGAGAATATGCGAGTAAGCATACACCGGAAGAATATATCAAGGGAAATCTCGAGTCGGAGATTAGAAATGCTACAATATCAAAAATTTTGTATTTGAATAAATCCATTGAACAATTTGGCAGCGGATTTAAGCGTATTCATAGTCTATGCAAGGACGCTGGAGTAAGGTATTCCTACGAGAATACGGCTAATGGATTTAAGTTTATTATCTATCGGTCTCAGCTTCCAAGTGACATTCCAAGTGTCACTTTGGATGTCACTTTGAACGGAACAGAGATGTCGGTGCTCGCCATTTTGAAACAGAAGCCCGATTCCTCCCGTGATGAAATCGCAGAGAAAATATCAAAGACCGTGAGAACGGTACAGCGAGCATTGGATTCGTTAAGAGATAAAGGATATATAGAGAGGATTGGCTCCAAGCAGAGTCCGATTTGGAAAATATTAATGTAAAATATTGATCTTTCCTAATGCACCTGTCATTAATCTGGCAGGTGCTATTTTTTGCCTAAATTTCAAAAAAGGTTACAAATACCCTTGACAATACTCAGCAGACGATAATCCTCTGGCGCTGAAATCCGACTTTATCCTGTCGTTCTGTGAACTGGCGGCAGGCGGCCGGAATGGTCTGGACCCGGTAGAAAAGACGGTCATTGACCGTGCCGTGCGGATCGTATACCGCCCCTATATCGCAGACCCCCGCCCGGAGAATATGCCGCTGCTGGAAGATTTGTATGACGAGATCAAGCGGCAGCCGGAGCCGGAGGCGCAGCGGATCGCGGCGGCGTTGGAACTGTATGTGCATGGCAGCCTGAATGTTTTTAACCACCGCACCAATGTGGATATCAACAACCGCATTGTCTGCTTTGATATCAAGGAGCTGGGAAAGCAGCTCAAAAGCCTAGGTATGCTGGTGATCCAGGACCAGGTGTGGAACCGTGTTTCCCAAAACCGGGATCAGGGTAAATCCACCTGGTATTTCGTGGACGAGTTCCACCTTCTGCTGCGCGGCGAGGTTGGCGCCTGGAGCGTGGAGATTTGGAAACGCTTTCGTAAATGGGGCGGTATCCCCACGGGGATCACGCAGAACATCAAGGACCTGCTTTCCTCCCCGGAGATCGAGAACATTTTTGAAAACAGCGATTTTGTGTACCTTCTGAACCAGGCCAGCGGAGACAGAAAAATTCTCTGCGAGCGCCTGAATATCTCCAACCAGCAGGCGGCGCATATCAGCAACGCAGGTCCCGGCGAGGGGCTGATCTTCTTCGGTAATGTGATCCTGCCTTTTGTGGATGACTTCCCGAAGGACAATGAACTTTACAGCATTATGACGACAAAACTTGGTGAAACCGGGAAAGGAGAAAACGAACATGAATGATCCCCGCTATTTACATACGGAAGAAAAGCAGGAGGGAGAAACCTTCTTTGATGTGATGAATCGGCTGATCGCCAGAAGCAAGGCGGTCACGGCGGATATGGAGGCGGTCCTTGCGGAGCTGGAAAGTGAGATCGAGCCGTTCCGTGCGCCGAAGAACCATGAATAAACTGACCCATGTGAGCCTGTTTTCCGGTATTGGCGGTCTGAACCTGGCAGCGGAGGCTGCCGGGTTTGAAACCGTCTGCCAGTGTGAGTGGGCGGATTTTCCGCACTCCGTCCTCTCCGCACGATGGCCGGATGTTCCCAGGTTCCGGGATATCACTACTTTTACAAAGGAGGCGTTTTTTGAAAAAACAGGACTTGAAACAGTTACCGTTATCTCAGGCGGCTTTCCCTGTCAACCCTTCTCCACCGCCGGAAAACGGAAAGGCTTTGCGGATGAACGCTACCTGTGGCCGGAAATGTGCCGCGTTATTACCGAGCTGCGGCCCCGTTGGGTGCTTGGGGAAAATGTTGCTGGCTTCATCAATATGGGGCTCGACAAAACGATCTTTGACCTGGCAAAAGCGGGATACGCTGTTCTCCCATTCGTATTTCCGGCTTGCGGCGTCGGTGCATGGCATGAGCACCAGCGAACTTTTATCGTTGCGGCTGATGTTTCCCACACCCCTTGCCTCCTACAACAACACCGCCAGGGACGCGGCAAGCCTGGATGTGTTCCTGTCGGACAATGGGATATTCCGCAAGAGGAACCGAAACGGGGCAATCTGGAGCCTCAGCCTGTCGGCGGCGGTATTCTATCTGACCCCGGTGGCGTCGGACGGTTTCCGCTCGACCTTGAAGCCATCGGCCTTCGATCCGGCGAAGAAGGACGGGAACCTGTCGGCACGGATCATCTCCCAGGAGCAGCCTGTGTCCGAAACGGCGGCACTGAACCCGGATTGGGTGGAATGGCTCATGGGCTTCCCGAAAGGATGGACGGACGTATCCTCTGGGCCGCCGAGCCGGAAGGAATCCCCCGCATGACCGAGCGCATGGATGATCGGGCGCTGCGGCTGAAAACTTTGGGAAATGCGGTCTGCCCGCCCCAGGCCTATCCCATTTTCCGCTATATCGCCATGATTGAAAATGGCACCTGCGGCGACTTTTGCCCCTATGGAAAGGAAGGTGACTGCCTATGAGGGAACTGAAAGCAACCGATAAGATCACGCAGAAAATGACCCGTGACGGCGCGGTATCGGAAAACCTTGCCACGGGCGAGGTGGAACATATCAGCAGCCGGGATCCGGAACCAGAACTGTCCGCTTCTTCGGAAGAATCCGCCGGTGCTGCGGCTGACCTTGCCTTGCGTGCGGCGGAGCACCATGAGAAGAAAACCGCACGAAAAGCGGAAAAGGCTGACGCCCAGACTGTGCAGGATGGTTCTGCCGCAAGACAGCGCCCGTCCTCCCGTCTGCAATTCACCGCGGAAGAACGTGCCGATTCCGCACTTGGAAAGGTCATCGACCGTTCCGACCGTGCGGCGGACCGGCTGGACGCGGCGAAAGCTGCTATCCCCACAAAGAAAGTTCTCCGTACCGAGCGTGTTTTTGACGAGACAGCCGGAAAAGGCAAAACGCAGCTTCACTTTGAAGAAGTGGAGAAACGCCCCAACGGACGCTTGCGGCACAATCCGCTTTCCCGGCCGGTCCATGAGATCGTCCACGCCGCCCACGCGAAGGTGCATGAGGTAGAACAGGAAAATGTGGGTGTGGAGGCCGGACACAAGGGCGAAGTGCTGGCGGAGCGTGGGCTTGCCTACGGAAAAGGCAAAGCCCGTGCCGCCGTCCACTATCACCGCACAAAGCCTTGGCGTGACGCGGCGAAGGCAGAGCAGGCTTCGGTCAAGGCAAACGCCGAGTACCTTTACCAAAAGGCACTGCATGATGATCCGGCGCTGGCGGCTTCTAACCCGGTATCCCGCTTTCTGCAGAAACAGCGGATCAAGCGGAACTACGCAAAGGAGCTGCGGCAGGCGGAGAAAACCGCAAAGAACACAGCGGCCACGGCGAAAAGTGCGGTGCAGAAAGCAAAGGACGCCTTCAAGGAAACATTCCTCTACATCAAGCACCATAGCCGGGTGGTTCTGCTGGTGATCGGCATTGGTGCCTGTGTTGCCCTGCTGTTTGGCGGGGTATCTTCCTGTTCCATGATGGCGGGCTCCGGCGTGGGCGGTGTATTCACTTCCTCTTATCTCTCCGAGGATGCGGATATGCTGGCTGTGGAGGCGGCCTACTGCGAATTGGAGCAGGAGCTTCAATATGAACTGGACCACTATGAGGCTCTGCACCCCGGATATGACGAATACCGTTTTGACATGGACGAGATCGAGCATGACCCTTATGTGCTGATCTCCATTCTCACGGCGTTCCATGAAGGGGTATTCACCATCGACGAGGTTCAGGAGGAACTGCAAATGCTCTTTGAAAAGCAGTACATCCTGACGCAGACCGTGGAGGTGGAGGTACGCTATCGGACGGAGACACGGACAGACAGCGAGGGAAATGACTATGACGTGGAAGTACCGTACAATTACTATATCTGCAAGGTGAAGCTGGAAAACTTCGACCTTTCCCATGTGCCGGTCTACATCATGGATGAAGAAACGCTTTCCCTGTATGCGGTCTATATGGCAACGCTGGGAAACAGGGAAGATTTGTTCCCCGGCTCCGGCTATGTAGACAAGTACACCAAACCGCCCAACACCTATGATATCCCGCCTTCCGCACTGGAAGATGAAACCTTTGCGGCGCTCATTACCGAGGCGGAGAAGTACATCGGCTATCCCTATGTCTGGGGCGGCAGCAATCCGAACACTTCTTTTGATTGCTCTGGCTTCGTATCCTGGGTGCTGACGCAAAGCGGTGTCTGCAATACGGGCAGGCTGGGAGCCCAAGGGCTTTATGACATTTCCACCCCGGTATCCTCTGCCAACGCAAGGCCCGGCGACTTGATCTTTTTCGTCGGCACTTACGATACGCCGGGCGTTTCCCATGTGGGTATCTATGTGGGCGGCGGAAAAATGCTGCACTGCGGCGACCCCATCCAGTATGCAGATATCAACACCAGCTACTGGCAATCCCACTTTTACGCTTTCGGGCGACCGCCCTACAACTAAAAAACGATATGGAGGTAATTTGATTTATGGCAACGACACAGAAGATCCGCAATGACATTGCGAAAACCAAAGAAAAGATTGCGGAACAGCAGAAACGCCTTCGTGCGCTGGAAGCCCAGCTTGCGGAGGAAGAAAATCTGGAAATCGTCCGCATGGTGAAAGCCGTGAAGATGGACAACAAGGAGTTGACTGCTTTCCTGAAAGCCTACGCCAGCGGTATGATCTCCCTGCCGGAAGGTATGCTGCAGGAGGCCAGCACCGAGAACGAGGAAACGGAGGGATACGAAGATGAAGCATAACTTTATGACAAAAATGGTATCGGCTCTTTTGGCTGTGGTACTCAGCACTGCCGCTTTTTCTGTCACCGCCTTTGCCAGCGGCGGCGAGGAAACCACGGAGCCCGTGGCTGAACAGGAAACGGCCGGTGATGTTTCTGATCTGCTTTCCGCTCTGACAGGCAGCCAGGTCACGATATCCGTCACCGAGGATGGTATCCAGTTCAGTTCCGGCGAAAATGACTCCGGGCAGACCGGCACCGTCACCACGGGCGGCGGCAATCTGAATGTCCGCACGGGTGCGGGAATGGATTATACAGCCTTCACCCAGCTTCCAAACGGAACGACCGTGAAGGGCTTCATCCCTTGCCATTTCATGCGTCAGGCCGCAAGCGTCCTTCCGCTGGAGGGGCACAAGGAAACGCAAAGCACCTGCAAAAGCAAGCATTTCCAAGAGAAATTAGAGGGAAAACGGGTAAAATCGCTTTCCACTTTCCACCGTGCCAATAGCATAAAGTCGTTTTTGAAAAAGTCCACTTTTCCACTATTGGAGGGCTTAACATGAACGACATTGCAACGGGTGTTTACCAGCTGGACAACGGATTTTGGGGCTATCGCTACACCTACATGGTGAACGGCAAAAAGAAGGACGTAAAGAAAACGAAGGACGAAAGCGGAAATCCCTTAAAATCTGAAAAGGCGGCAATCAAAGCGCGGGAGGCGGCTTTGACACGGGATAAGCTGTTGCGTCCCCAAAAGGCAGAAATGCCCCGTGTTACCTTTGGCGAGGTCTATACGATTTATTGCGAGAACGGGCGGAGCGGGAAAGCCTATGCCACCATCAAAAAGCAAGACAGCTTGTGGCGCAATCATTTAGAGCCGCGCTTTTCCAAAAGGTACATTGACGAAATCAGCGTGGCGGAGGTCAATGACTATCTTGCCGAATTGTACTACACCGAGGGACGCGCTTACCGCTATGTAGAGGGCTTTTTGAAAATGTTCTATCTCATTTTCGGGCAAGCATATTCCCGCGATTTTCTCACAGTAGAGGCGTATAACAAACTATGCGTAAACAAAGACGTGCGTATCTCCATGCCGAAAATGAAAGTTGACGAAGATACCGAAATTGTAGCCTTTTCCCGCGAGGATTGCACACGGCTGGACGAATACTTTGCAGGAACAAACGCCGAAACCGCGTATTATCTTGGGCGCTATTGCGGCTTGCGTATCAATGAGTGTTACGGGCTGAAATGGGAAAATGTCAATATAAAGCGCGGCACGATAACGATTGACAGGCAAATGCAATACCAAGAGGGGCTAATCAAACTTGTTTCGCTGAAAACGCGCAATGCCCGCAGAACGGTCTACATGAGCAAGAAACTAAAGAAATACTTTTCCCTATTGGAGCGGCAGCGAAAGGAATACAAGGCTTCTATGGCCGCGCAGCGGGCGCAAAACCAAACCTTTATCACAGATATTGACGGAAAGACAATTTCCTCTTTGGAGTTGGTAAACAGTCTGCCAAACGGAAAAATTCAGACGGTTAATTCCATGAAATATCATTCCCGCACCATCAAGCAGGAATTGGGAATAGAGTTTAAGTATCATTATCTCCGTCACACATACGGAACACGGCTTGCGGAAATGAACACGCCGACACACATTCTTTGCAATCAGATGGGACACGCGAGCGGGAAAGTCACGGAGCGCTATTATCTTGCCGTTTCCAAAACGGGCATTGATATTCTCTTGGATAATCTGAACGCCGTATAAAATAAACGCAAAGCGCCGCTGACGGCCTTACACGGGGCGCGTGGGTGGCGGCGGTATTTATCTGTCAGACAATGAAAACGGAGCGGGAAGTGCAAACCTCCCGCTCCTGCCGCGTTTTATCAAAATACAAATGGCTTATCCTTTATCACTCCACAAGCAAAAGGATTGACCCCCAATTCACTACGGAGGAAATACGCTAATTCTTCCGCCACAATGAGAATATCGTCATATTCTTCTTTCTTTTGGTCAGCTCTTATCTGCGTATAGACCGCGTTCAGGCTGTCCAGCATTTCCGAAGCTGTCATTAAAATTCAAACCTTCTTTCCAACGGCGTGGGAGAAACTTGTTTCTCCCCGCCGAAACTATTTATCTTATCTGTAATATTTATATTTATTTCTCTGTCCTCTGCCGTGCCGTTATTTACGGCTTGCGGCGCTGCAAAAGCGTCTGCCGTAAAGTCATAGCCGCTGGCCGTATCATCTTTCTCTGTATGCGTGGCGCGTTGTGGTGTTTCATAGAAATCATAGGTATTGCTGTCCCCACGCTGGACAAGATACCCTCTGTCTATCAGCTTTGTGAATTGGTCGCGGTATGTAGACTGCGGCATTCCCACCGCCTGCCGTATGGCAGCGGGCGAGAGCGCAAGCAGATAGCCGTTGGCATTGGACGCGAAGTATAAGTAAAGCATGAGCGCGTGTGCGCCGAGGTCACGCGCCGCAGCTTGCCAATGACTGTTTTTGATACCGAGGAAGTCAGACGCGGCGCGTTCTCTGTGTATGGCTATCAGCCGTTGATTTGGTACTGTGTTCGGCATTCTCCGTTTTCTCCTTCTCTATTGGAACGGCTGGGAGGGAAAGCCCCTCCCGCCGATGACGTATTATCTTCCGAGGCTTTCGATTTTCTCATTCAAGCCGTCGATTGCGTCAAAAATCTCTGACACGTCCACCGTGGCGGAAATGCGGGAAAGAACGTCCTGCACGATTTCTTCTTTCATTTGCTCCATTTCCCGGCGGCGGTTTGCTTCATCAATGTTGCAGCTATTTAGATACATCATTCTAAGTGTTGCCTGCATTTCCTTTTCCATTCCGCTAATGAAATGGTCAAACAGAATGTCCTTTTGGATATTCGCCATTTTTGCGCCCCCTTTCTCTGAAAATCTATATTTGAAAGTATGGTTTTCTTAACTTTCTAAGTATATTATATCAAATTTTTTATACTGTATCAAAGAAAGGGCGCTGAATGAAAGCACGATGAAAAAGGGGTGGCGGGTATATTTCGGGAAGTCGCGGCGCGTTTTCTCTTTTGGCGGTTGCGCGTGGGCAAGTCGGACACGAAAACGTGCTGATTTTCACCGTTTCCGTTGTATTTCGCTTGATTATTACGGAAAATCCGAGAAAATCGCGTTGAAATCCTGCGGCACACGGCGTTTTCATACGTTCACGTTATAATTTTCTGCATTTTTCAAGAAATTTCGGGAAAATCCTTGACAATATATATATATATATATATAT
>CAVIFH010000076.1:0-8418 GCA_963641615.1 bacterium
GTTCCACACCATAACGGAAAGCGCAGTAAACAGATACAAGCCTGAGAAAGCCGGGATGGATAGGGCAATATTGGTTACTTCAACAATCTGAAATTTCTGCTTATACCCGAACATCCAAAGTCCGATCAGCAGATAGGAAAAAAGTACCCTTATCCAATAGTGGCTCCGCCGCGGCAGGCAGTGTGTAATTACGAGTGCCCCTGCCAATACCGCCGCGGTATTGGGGAACGAGTCAAACAAAAAAAATAAAACCGGGTTATCGTTAATCCAACTCATGGCTTTCCCTCACATTTGAATTCCGGAAGTATGCAATGCTTCCATGAAGCTCTTTTTCCGGCGGCGGCTCAGAGGAAATTCTCTGCCGCCAAGCACTACATTTTCCCCGTCCACACTGGTCACATGCCTAAGATTTATGATGGTCTGATTATTCACTCGGAAAAACCCGCTCGGCAAAGCATCCTCAATTTCCTTCAGGGTGCCATAGGCCCGGATGACCCCGTTCTGCGTCATGTACTGAATATGGTGATCAAAAATTTCTACATACAGTAAATCCCGCGGACGGAGCTTTACGGATTTCTCCACGCTCTCAATGATTATTTCCTGTTCCTCTGCGGCACAGCGGCGCAGGAGTCTTGGCATTTTCAGCCGCAGCGCCGGGTAGGTAATCGGCTTGATGATATAGTCAACCGCCTCCACCTCGTACCCCTCTACGGCATATTGCGCCAGGCTGGTCAGGAATACCAGCAGCACCGTATGGTCCATCTGCCGCAGCTGTCTGGCAGCCTGCATACCATCCATACCGGGCAGGCGAATATCCATAAATATAATATCATACTGGTGGTCATACTGTTCCAGAAAACCCTCTGCACTTTTCCAGTGTACGCAGGAAAAGGATACCTGCTTTTCCTCCTCGTATTGGCGCAGAACCGTTTGCAGCCGCTGGGCATCATTTGCCTGGTCTTCCACGATTGCGATCCGATACATTCCGCTCTTTCCCTCCTCCGCTCCTACGTGCGTGCCACCATGGTAACACAGAAGGAAACGTAAAACAAGCATCATCTGCCATAAGTTTTGTGCTGTCTGCCTGATAGATGTGAAAATCCCCGCTGCTCAAGCAGTGGGGATTTTCTGCAAAAGGGATTAGAAAGAAGAGAGGTAGAAAAGAGGGGTCTACGATCAGAAAGGAGCGGCTCACGGCTTCCGCTTGCCTTTCATGTCTATAGATTACCCGGGGCTTTTTAACGTACAATAACGGATTTGAAAACAAAGTTCGGACAAATTATGAATATTTTGGCAGATTCGGCGTGCATTTTCACCATGCCGCGAAATTTTCTTTTGAAAGCAATAGGAATTTTTCATCAGATATGTTATGATATTCTCCAGAGGTGAGGACCCATGGAAGAAAGCAATCAGGAAAAGCCGTCCGGCTATGTCCCCCGCCCTGCCTGGCAGGTCTGCCTGGCAAGAGTCGGCGTTGTTCTCTTTATCGCGTTTGTTATTTATCAATACATCTGCACTCTGCGGGGTGGGCTGTGAAAATACTCGGCATTGATCCCGGCTACGGCATTACAGGCTTCGGACTGATTCATGCGGAGCGCTGTCAATATCAGCTGCTTCGCTGCGGTGCGATCACCACGCCTCCAAACACGGATTTCTATTGGCGCCTGAGCGTCATCTACAACGACATGGTGCAGCTGCTTACGCTGGAGCACCCGGATGCAGTCGCCATTGAGGAGCTCTTCTTCGGACACAACGTGACAACGGGCATCAATGTTGCCCAGGCCCGGGGGGTCATTCTGCTTGCGGTTCAGCAGGCTTCCGTTCCGATTTTCGAATACAAGCCCATGCAGGTCAAGCAGGCTGTCGTAGGATACGGCAATGCAAGCAAGCATCAGGTAATGGACATGACGAAACGCATTCTGCACCTGGAAACCGTCCCGAAGCCGGATGATGCGGCTGATGCCGTTGCCATTGCGCTGTGCCACGCGCGCAGCAGCACAAGTCTGCTTGCCATGAAACAGAGGTAACCATTATGATTTATTATCTTTCCGGCAATGTAACCATTCTGGAGCCGGGGATGGCTGTCATTGACTGCGGCGGTGTCGGCTACGGCTGCCGCATCACCGGCTATACTGCGGCGCAGCTCAAGCTGAATACCGCAGCAAAGCTCTTCGTTACGGAGTCCATACGTGAGGATGCCTATGACCTGTACGGGTTTATCTCCCGGGAGGAGCAGCGGTGCTATGAGCTGCTGACCGGCATCAACGGTGTCGGGCCGAAGGCAGCCCTCTCCATTCTATCCGCCGGCGGCCCGCAGAACTTTACGCTGGCTGTCATGACCGGTGACGAAAAAATGCTGACAGCTGCCCAGGGCGTCGGCAAGAAAATCGCCCAGCGCATCATTCTGGAGCTTAAGGACAAAATCGGCGGAAGCAGCACAGAACTGGATTTTTCCTCCGGAGCAGCAGCCGCCGTCTCCCATCCGGGCAGCAATCTGGCACTTGCCACTGCAGCCCTGCAGGAGCTGGGGTATTCCCCCGCCGAAATCAACACGGCACTCAAGGGTGCAGACCCTGCCGCAAGCACGGAAGACCTGGTGCGCTATGCTCTGCGCGCCATGGTAGTAAAAGGATAGACTTGAGGTAACCTATGAGTTTGGAATTTTCAGAGGGGCTTGAGTCCCCCATCATTTCCCCTACTTTTGCGCCGCAGGATGCGGCGGAAATCGGTCTGCGGCCAAAGCTGCTGGCCGATTACACAGGGCAGGAAAAGGTAAAGAGCAATCTGTCCGTCTATATTGAGGCAGCGCGGCAGCGCGGGGAAAGCCTTGACCACACCCTGCTCTATGGCCCCCCGGGCCTCGGAAAAACCACGCTGGCAGGCATCATCGCCAACGAAATGGGTGTGAATATCCGCATCACCTCCGGCCCGGCAATTGAAAAGCCCGGAGATCTGGCGGCGCTGCTCACGAATTTAAATCCGGGTGACATTCTTTTTATCGACGAGATTCACCGTCTGAACCGCGTCGTAGAAGAGATCCTTTACCCTGCCATGGAGGACTTTGCCATTGACATCATCGTCGGCAAGGGGCCAAGCGCCAACTCCATCCGGCTGGATCTGCCGAAATTTACACTGGTCGGCGCTACCACCCGGGCCGGGCAGCTGTCCGCCCCGCTGCGGGATCGCTTCGGTGTCTCGCTGCGGCTGGAGCTCTATAAAACAGAGGAGCTGGCAAAAATCGTGACACGCTCCGCTGCCATTCTGGGGATGGAAATTGACCCCTACGGAGCAGAGGAAATTGCCTCACGAAGCCGGGGAACTCCGCGAATCGCGAACCGCTTTTTGCGCAGAGTCAGAGACTTTGCGCAGATCATGGGCAACGGAACCATCACAAGGGAAGCTGCTGACCTCGCACTGAGCCGCCTGGAGGTAGATAAGCTGGGCCTGGACTCCATCGACCGCAGGATGCTCACCGCCATTATCCGCAATTACGGCGGTGGACCCGTGGGGCTGGAAACCCTTGCCGCCACAATCGGCGAGGAAGCCGTCACGCTGGAGGATGTATACGAGCCTTACCTGATGCAGCTGGGCTTTCTGACCCGCACCCCCCGCGGCCGGTGTGCAACGCCGCTGGCCTATGAGCACCTGCATATCCCATATGAAGGCCAAATGCAGCTGAGTCTGTAAAAGGGCTCACGTCTTTCGTCTCTATGGGGTGAACACTTGTCCGTGCTTGGCATAGTGCATAAACGGCATAAAAAAATAAATAAATTTTTCATAGAGGATTGACAAGTTCCGTTCGAATGTGTATAATTCCCGATAGTGGCCGTGGAGGTCACAATAATATAGACCCTGCGTAGTATTTCACCAATTCCGGTAGACTTTCACGGGGCAAAATCGAGAGAGGTATTTCCAAATGTACGAAGATAAGACTTTGAAGTGCAAAGATTGCGGAAATGAGTTTGTTTTCACCGCTGGTGAGCAGGCTTTCTACGCTGAGCGCGGCTTCCAGAATGAGCCCCAGCGCTGCAAGGCTTGCCGTGATGCCCGCAAGAACGGCACTCGTGGCCCCCGTGAGTTCTTCACCGCTACGTGCGCACGCTGCGGCGGCGAGGCTAAGGTTCCTTTTGAGCCGAAGTCCGATCGTCCTGTGTACTGCAGCGAGTGCTTCGCTCAGATGCGTGCCAACGGCTAATTTACACTGAAGATGCGCCGACCGGCAATCCCCGTAAAGGGAATTGCCGGTCGTGTTTTTTATTTATCAGCCAATTTTGTTTTGGCTCTTCGATTCAGGTAAATATAAAACGCAATGTTCAGCACAATGCCGACTGCCGTGGATACCGGGGCGGAAAGGCCGATTTTCGTCAGGCTGGCATTTTCCTCAATACTCATAAAATACGCCATTGGCAGACGCACCAGGAGCGTCTGAACCAGTCCCTGAATCATCACCCACACTGTCTGATTATTCCCGTTGAAATATCCTACCATGCTGAACAGTACGGCGGTTACAATGGTCTCCGGGGCAAATCCCTTGAGATACTCGAAGCCCTTTGCTACCACGGCGGAGTCCGACGAAAACGCGCTGCACAGGACATCGCCCTTCAGCAAAACCAGCACAAACACTGCACAGCCGAATACGACGCCGAGGCCAATGCCTGTCAGCATGGATTTCTTTGCCCGTTTTTCATTTCCTGCGCCCACATTCTGCGCTACAAAGGATGCCATAGACTGCATTAATGCGCTGGGGACCAGCATTGCAAAGTTTACGATTTTGCATGCCACACCGTACCCGGAGGAACAAGCAAGTCCCAGCCGGTTAACAAATGCGCACAGAGCCAGGAAAGAAATCTGCGTCAGGCACTCCTGCAATGCAAGAGGGATGCCGATCTCAAGGAATTTCCGGCACTGGGGATTTATCTTAAAATCCGATTTTTTGATGGTGAAGGGCAGCTTTTTCTTCATGAGAATCACGATTGCAAACACGACGCTTACCGCCTGGGCAAAAACCGTTGCAATGGCAGCTCCGGATGCGTCCATATGGAATACGGCAACCAGCAGCAGATCTCCGAAAATATTCACCACGCAGGCAACCAGCACAAACAGGAGCGGCGACCTGCTGTCGCCCATTCCTCTGAAAATGGCGGAAAGCAGATTATATGCAACAATAAAGAAAATTCCCGCACCGCAGATACGCACATAGCTTGCCGTAAGGTCAACTGCCTCCTCCGGCGCCCGCATCAGCATGGAAATCGGCCGTGCGAAGAAAACCAGCAGGATGAAAATACATACGGAGATGACTGAAAAAACGATTGCGGCACCGCCGAGAACCGCGCCTATATTTTCATGCCGCTTTTCCCCGAGGTAGCGGGCAATCAGCACGGTTACACCCATTGCAAGCTGCGTTACCACAAACGTGACAAGGTTCAGGACCTGGCTGCCGGTAGATACTGCGGACAGTCCTGCCGTAGAGCCAAAGTGCCCGACGACAAGCAGGTCTGCCGCGCCGTAAGCTGCCTGCAGTATGAGCGCTCCCAAAATCGGGAGCATAAAAAGGGAAAGCTTTTTCAGAATGCTCCCCTGGGTAAAATCTGATTTATCCGAGTTCAAGTGAAATTCTCCTCTCTGTCATCACATTATAAATTTTATGAATCGCGGAAACGGCACACGCTGCCTCTTCATCGGAAATATCCTCCAGCAGCGGGGCGATGGCTTCAAAGAAGCGGTCGTTATACGTCTGAGAAAGCAGTCTGCCCGCCTCTGTCATGGATATATAGGTAATGCGTCCATCCTCCCGAGAGGCTTCCTTGCGAAGATACCCTCGTTCTTCCATTTCCTTGACTGTCCGGGTCACCCCGGGGCGCGGAAGCTTTAATGCATCGCTGATGTCGGAAACTCTTACGCGTACCCCGCTTTTCTCCAGCTGCTCGATTTTATCCAGATACTGGATATAGGAGGAGGCAACCCCCTTTGGAAGAGACGGCAGCAGCTCGCGAACGCGCTTTGCCTCGTAACAGGCATCCAGCACCATTTTGATTTTTTCGATCGTCATGTCGGCCCTGCAATAAACTCCTTTCGTCTGTGTCTGTGATTACCATTGGTAATTATACATGGTAACTTTCGTTTGTCAACAAATTTTTATCCCCCGCTTTCTCAGCGGGGGATGTACGCAGGAAGTTCCGGATGCAGCAGGCACTAATCGGCTGTCTTCTCCAGCATCCAAATGTCAAAAGTAAAATAGCTTGCCTGATAGGTACCATACAAGGTGGCCTGGTATCCACGGGGAAAATGATCTGCCGGACGGACCCCCTCATCGGTAAACACCAGCACCGTGTCATAATCGTCCGCAGAAAAATCATCAATTTCATAGACATTCGTATAGGGGCTGGCGTCCCCCATTGTTTCCGTCGTGTAAATAGGGACATCCGGATTGTAATACGCCGCAATCTGGTGCAGGTGGTAGGCATCCTCCGACAGGCACACATATGCCTGTGCCTCGCCGGTCTGCTGGGCTACCGCACCATTAAACTGGTTTTCCGCCGGGATAAGGTCCAGCCCCGCAGAAACAGCGTTTCCAAGAAATCCAACCGTCAGGACTCCGACTGCCGCGCCATAAAGCGTATCCTTTTTGATTTCTCCCAGGCCCCACGCAAGGAAGAAAACCAGCAGTGCCCCGCAGGGTACAAGATAACGAATGATAAAGACGGGGCGCATTAAAAGGGAGGCACCTATTCCCACCGCAGCCGTCAGCACACACACCAGCACCGCAAGAAGCGGAATACCCTCATGCCGGAAGCATGTACGCACCAGCAGCCAGAGCACAAGAAGCCCGAAAAACAGCGGCAGCATCGCGCTTCCATTCGCATGGAGCAGTTCCTCTGCGTAGTCAACCATGGTACTGAGCCCGATGGAGCCAATCCAGTATTCATTCTCTGCCTTATAGGCAATCTGCGCAATCAGATTGCGCAGCCATGGCACATACAGGAGAATCGTCACCAGTGACGCAATCACCCAGGGGCGGAGCAGGTTTCGCTTGCGGAAAACAATGCAGAGAAACAGCAGTCCGTAAATTGCCGCTGCCGAAACCAGCGCAAAATAGTGGGTATATGCCGCGCAGAGCCCGGCGGCAGTAAAGCCGATCCAGTTTCCGACGCTGCTTTTTTGCCACACACTGTGCGCAAAAAGGGCATTCAGGAAAATGCACAGCTCCGCAAGGGGATACATCCGTGCCTCCACCGCATGATCCATCACGAAGGGGTAGAGCGCAAAGAGGAGCATGAAGAGCATGCCCTTTTTTCTGTCAAAGAAATGTGTAATCTGCCATCCTCCGACTGCAATGACCAGCAGACAGCACACGGCAGAAAATGCACGCACCGCATATTCGCTGTAGTTAAATGCCATCGTCCCAATCTTGGCCGCAAAATAATACAGCGGCGGGTGTACGTCCGCGGCGGTGATCTTCCAGATTTCCGGGAAGCTGCGGCGCAGCATGGCAAAGGTATATGCTTCATCCGCCCAGATATTATCCGAGAGTGCCAGCAGTGCGTACAGCACCGCAGCAGCTGCCAGAATCAGCCAATAGGCAATTGAAATTCGATTTTGTTTCTGCATATGTTATTTCCTTTCCGGTTCACAATTCGATTCCGCGACAATGTAAATCGGGCGTTTTTTGATTTCTGTATATGCCTTTGCGAGATACTGCCCGAAAATACCCATAAAAAAGAGCTGAATCCCGCCGATGAATGTAATGATGGATGCGGTTGAGGCCCAGCCGGAAACCGGATCGCCGAAAAGCAGCTTGCGCACAACAATAAACACGGTGGAGCAAAGTGCCAGCAGACACATGAAGAACCCCATGACCGAGGAAACTGTAAGCGGAAGGGTTGTAAAAGCAACGATTCCCTCAATGCTGTAGCAAAAAAGCTTCCAGAACGACCACTTGGTTTCTCCTGCCACACGCTCCACGTTCTCAAACTCAATCCACTTTGTCTTAAACCCGACCCAGCCGAACAGGCCCTTTGAAAAGCGGTTGTATTCCTGCATTGACAAAAGCGCATCCAGAAATTTCCGATTCATCAGCCGAAAGTCCCGGGCGCCGTCCACGATCTCTACATCTGCCATCCGGTTAATCAGCCTGTAAAACATCCTCGCAAAGAAGCTGCGTACCGGCGGCTCTCCTTTTCTGGTAACACGTCTGGTAGCAGCGGAGTCATACCCCTCTTCGCTGACTGCGTGATACATTTCCTCTAATAGGGACGGGGGATCCTGCAAATCCGCATCCATTACCGCCGCATAGTCCCCCTTCGCGTGCTGCAGCCCGGCATACATTGCCGCCTCTTTTCCGAAATTGCGTGAAAAGGAAATGTATTTTACCCGTGCATCCTCCCGGGCCAAATTGCGCACTGTCTCCAACGTCGCATC
>CAVIFH010000077.1:0-8153 GCA_963641615.1 bacterium
ACTGAAAAATTGGGGCAAAAGATCCAGCTTTTCGCCGCAGACGAATTGCGCGGTGTTGCCGTTATTTACGGGATGCATCCAGTGCCAGCTTAAAGGCACCGTAGGCCCCTGCGTCATTCCCGAGAGATGCCAGTGCAAACTGCACGTCCGCCGCCGCGTGGAATACATACTTGTTGAAATAGGGCTTCAGACCGTCAATCAGGACAGTGCCGGCCTTGCTCACGCCGCCGCCCAGGACGACTGCCTCCGGATTGATCACAGAGCACACATTGGCCAGGAATTCCCCAAGATAGCCATAATATTCGTCCAGCACATGCAGCGCCAGCGCATCGCCGCTCTTGCCTGCATCAAAGATATCCTTGCAGGAAATGGCGTCTGCATGGCGCAGAACGGAATCCTCCGCGGATGCCGACATCGCCAGATTGGCCAAGCGGACAATTCCCGTGGCGGAGCAATACTGCTCAACGCACCCGCGTTTGCCGCAGCCGCACACGGCGGTCTCGTTGCGGTTGAGCACCATATGGCCGATCTCCGCGCCGGAGCCGGTGGCGCCGTAAAGGAGCTTTCCATCAATTACGATGCCGCCGCCGATGCCCGTGCCGAGGGTAACAAACACCATGTTCTCGAAGCCCTGTCCGCCGCCCTTCCAGTACTCGCCGAGGGCCGCCACATTGGCATCGTTGCCGGCCGTCACAGGCAGGCCCGTCAGTTCCAGCAGCTTCTGGTGAATATTAAACCTTCCCCAGCCGAGGTTGACGCAGCGGTTGACATTTCCGTTTCCGTCTACCGGCCCGGGGACGCCGATGCCGATCCCGAGCAGGTCCTCGTCCGCGATTCCGTTATGGTCGCGGAATTCCCGGATGGACTGGGCAATGTCCGGCAGAATCCGGCTGCCGTTGTCCGCTGTAACCGTCGGAATCTCCCAGTTGATGATCATCTTTCCCGTTTCGTCAAAATAGGCGATTTTAACAGTGGTGCCGCCTAAATCCACACCAAATCCATATTTCATAATGCAGCGAGCCTCCCGGTTGTGTTTTGATCGGTGTTTATTATATCCCGTTTTGTACAAAAAAGGAAGACCTAATATAAGCAACCTGACTATTTTTCGGAAGCTGTATTTTTTTCTCTCCTTTCCCCTTTACATTTTCCGTCTAATGGAGTATAGTGTCGGCGAACAGAGTAGGAAACCCTGCGTGAAGTGCTGCCAGAATGGGGAGTTGTGTGGCAGACGAAGGATGGATATCCGCGATAAGGTTTCCGCACCCGCTGCGTCATAAAGGGAATTTCCTCCTTTATGCAGCAACGATACTCGGTTGGGCGAAGGATGCGGTTTTGCGTTCCTGTTTGGCTCTCCGGGTCTCTCAAGAAATATGTATTCTCCCCAGCGGGCGTATGCCCGTTGGGGAATTTTTTCTTGAGGGATTGGCAGACAGTTTCCCAATGCCGTTTCGGCCGCACCTACATAAAGGAGGCATTTTTATGCAAAAATCAAGAAATCTCTATCCCCATCCCTTCTCGGCAGCCTACTGGAAGGATGCCGCCGCAGAGCTGAAGGACACCCACATGCTGGTGTTTGCGGCACTGATGATTGCCCTTCGGCTGGTTATGAAGCAGATTTCCATTCCGATCACGCCATTTCTGCGAATTAATACGGCATTTTTCGTCAATGCTTTGGGTGCCATGGTCTTTGGCCCCATATTCGCAGCAATCTGTGCCGTTGTCACAGATGTGCTGGGATATCTGATTCGTCCGGACGGTGTTTATTTTATTCCCTTTGTCCTTACGGAGGTTGCAGGTTCACTGGTTTTCGCGCTTTTCCTGTACCGCGCAAAGGTCAGCACAACAAGGGTCATGCTGAGCCGATTTGTCATCAGTCTGTTCGTCAATGTGCTTCTCCAGACACCGATCATGATGTGGTATTACGCCCTCTATATGGGCGGGAAGCAATACACCTTTGCCATGGCCGTCCCCGGCATGATCAAAAATATTCTGATGTTCCCGATCGAGTCGGTACTGCTGACGCTTTTCCTGTCGGTAATGCTGCCGATCACCAACCGTATGGGGCTGACATATGCGTGCAGTGACGCAAAAAAAAGCCTGCAGTTTACAAAGAAGCAGGCAGCAACGCTTGTCATTCTTTTTATCGTCGGCGTAGGCTGTGTCGTCGGCTATTTAACCTATTATTACAATACGACTTCCCTGTCCTCCAATTACTCTTCTGAGGAGCGATACGAAAAGAATACGGAAATGACGCCGATCGTGCAAAGCAACTGCCCGGAATACGCAGGCGAAACGCTGGTCACGACTGTGGAAAGCGCCTATAAAAAGTTCCTTGGGAAGGAAACCACATACACCGTCGCGGTGTATACCGTGGACGAGGACGCGCTTTCCGGCTATGATAAAGATCTGGAAAACATCCGCAGCCTGTCCAAATCCAAGGCAAAGGCCGTCGCCGAGGACGGAATCATGCAGCGCGTCGGCACCGCGACAATCGTCATTGAGGACGCAACCGGAAGCACCATAAGCTTCGAAATGCAATAACCTGTGCGCCGCAGCTGAAAAAACAAGCACATATTTCCGGGGACACCGCAGGTAAAATGAACCTGCGGTGCTTCTTATATTGCCGCTGTCATCGTCCCCGGGAAACGGATAATTGCACATGTGCCGGGGGCATTCCGCCCGATTTTTGTACTAATAATAGAATTCCCCCCCGGTCGTTGACAAACCATCGGCACTGGTGTAAAATTTCAAATTGAAAAGAGATGTGCGCAGAACGCATATTTTTTCAGTGGAGATGCAAAATCAGAGCCGCCGCAGGCAAAAAATACGGGAGGAATCGCTATGGAAAAGCTTCAGCAGCTATACGAAGGGAAAGCAAAAAAAGTTTTCGCAACAGACGATCCGGAAAAACTGATTGTAGAATACAAGGATGATGCCACTGCATTCAACGGTCTGAAAAAGGGCACCATCAAGGGCAAAGGCGTCATCAACAACCAGATGTCAAACCGCCTGATGGCCTACCTTGAAAAGCAGGGTGTGCCCACACATTTCGTTGAGGAGCTCAACGAGCGCGAGACAGTCGTAAAGAAGGTTTCTATCGTCCCGCTGGAGGTAATTATCCGCAATGTCTCCGCCGGTTCCTTCGCCAAGCACTACGGCGTAGAGGAAGGCATCGTATTCGACGCTCCCACCATTGAATTCTCTTACAAGAATGATGCTCTGGGTGATCCGCTGCTCAACCACTATCACGCTCTGGCACTGAAGCTCGCAACAGCAGAGGAAATCGCGACAATTGAAAAATATGCGTTCAAGGTAAATGAGGTTCTCAAGGCATTCTGGCTCTCCGCCGGTGTTACGCTCGTCGACTTCAAGCTGGAGTTCGGCCGCTTAAGCGACGGCACCATTATTCTGGCAGACGAGATCAGTCCGGACACCAGCCGCCTTTGGGATGTAAATACCCATGAGAAGCTGGATAAGGACCGTTTCCGCCGGGACATGGGCGGCGTGGAAGAAGCCTATGCCGAAATTATGAAGCGCATGGAAGAAACATTAAAATAAAAGGTGTGTAAAAAAGAAATGGCTAATTGTGCAATTGTCGGAATCAACTGGGGCGATGAGGGCAAGGGACGCATGGTCGACCTGCTGACGCAGGACTATGATGTTGTTGTCCGCTATCAGGGCGGCGGAAATGCCGGGCATACCGTTATCAATGAATACGGGAAATTCGCGCTGCATCTGCTTCCCTCCGGCATTTTCCGCAAGGGTGTAGTAAACATTCTCGGCAACGGCGTGGCTCTGGATCCGGAAAACCTCTGGAAAGAAATCGAACAGGTGCGCTCTCAGGGCGTTGCCATCACGCCGGATAACCTGAAAATCAGCGACAGAGCTTCCCTGCTGATGCCCTGGCATCGTGATCTGGACGGGCTGGAAGAGGCGCGTCTTGCCGACAAAAAATTCGGCTCCACCAAGCAGGGCATTGCCCCGTTCTATGCGGATAAATACGCAAAGAAAACCGTACTGGCAGGCGAGCTTCTGTACCCGGCACACCTGAAGTCACATCTGGCAGATCTGCTGGAGTGGAAGAATTTAACGCTCACGAAGGTCTACGGTGCACCGGCCGTCACCATGGAAGAGCTTGAAAAATGGCTGAATGATTACTGTGAAAAAATCAAGCCCTTTGTATGCGACACTGGTCTGTTCCTGCGCAATGCACAGGAGGATGGGAAGAAAATTCTGTTTGAGGCGCAGCTCGGCGCATTGCGCGACCTGGACTACGGCATTCACCCCTACACAACCTCCTCTAACCCCATCGCCGCCTATGCCCCTGTCGGCTGCGGCATGCCGAATGTGAAAATTGACGAAGTAGTCGGTGTCGTAAAGGCCTATTCCAGCTGCGTCGGTGAAGGCCCCTTTACCTGCGAATTCTTCGGCGAAGACGCGGAAAAGCTCCGGGAGGCAGGTGCAGAGTACGGCGCGAAGACCGGACGTCCGCGCCGTGTGGGACCGATTGACATTGTAGCGACCCGCTACGGTGTACACTGCCAGGGTGCAACCAATATTGCCCTGACAAAGCTTGACGTGCTGAGCTACCTGGATCAGATCCCCGTATGCGCTCACTACGAGCTGGATGGAAAACAGACCGACGAGTTTCCCTTCCCGTGCCTGCTGGACGATGCAAAGCCCGTTACGGAGTATTTGGATGGCTGGAAATGCGACATTTCCGGGGTACGCACATGGGAAGCTCTGCCGAAAGCCGCCAGAGACTATGTAGAATACATTGAGAATGCCATTGGCTGCCACATTGGCTATGTGTCTGTCGGGCCGGAGCGCGACAGCATCATCATTCGATAAATCTGCCGCAGGAGAGTGCTATGAACGACCGCTATGAATCCCCCCTGTCCTCCCGCTATGCATCGGAATACATGCTGAATCTTTTCTCCGCCCGGACCAGGATCCTCACATGGCGAAAGCTGTGGATATCGCTTGCCCGCGCGGAGCACCGACTTGGTCTGCCCGTAACACAGGAGCAGGTAGATGAGCTGGAAGCGCATCTGGAGGATATTGATTTTGACGCAGCCGCAAAGCGTGAAAAAGAGGTTCGCCACGATGTGATGGCGCACGTCTATGCCTATGGGCTTGCCGCGCCGAAGGCAGCCGGCATCATCCACCTGGGTGCAACCAGCTGCTATGTGACCGACAACGCAGACATTGTACTGTACCGCGACGGATTAAAATATCTGCGCGGGCAGCTGCTGAAGGCAGTTGCAAACCTGGCGCAATTTGCCGACAAATACAAGGCAATGCCGACACTCGGCTACACGCATTATCAGCCTGCTCAGCTTGTCACCATCGGCAAGCGCGCCGCGCTGTGGATGCAGGACCTGATGAGTGATCTGGAGGAGCTGGATTTCGTCGTTGAAAATATGAAATTCCTAGGATGCCGCGGCACAACCGGTACCGAGGCAAGCTTCATGGATCTCTTTGCGGGAGATGCCGCCAAGATAGACGAAATGAACCGCATGATCGGGGCTGACTTTGGCTTTGACAGGTGCTTCTCCGTTTGCGGTCAGACCTACCCCCGCAAGCTGGACAGCCGTATTTTAAATGTGCTGTCCTCGATCGCCCAGAGCTGCTACCGCATGGCGAATGACATTCGCCTCTTGCAGCACGACCGTCAGGTAGAAGAGCCCTTCGAGAAAAATCAGATTGGTTCCTCTGCTATGGCGTATAAGCGCAATCCGATGCGCTGTGAGCGGATCTGCTCCCTTTCCCGCTATCTGATGGCCGACGCAATGAACGCTCCGATGACTGCCGCAACGCAGTGGCTGGAGCGGACACTGGACGACTCCGCCAACCGGCGCATTTCCCTGCCGGAGGGCTTCCTGTGCGCGGATGCCGTGCTTCGTCTGGCACAGAATGTAACGGATGGTCTGCATGTCAATGAAAAAATCGTGGAGCGTACCGTGCGGGAGTATCTTCCCTTCATGACCACGGAGAATCTGATGATGGAAGCGGTCAAGCGCGGCGGAAACCGGCAGCAAATCCACGAGGTCATTCGGGAGTGCTCCATGGAGGCAACCGCCCGGATGAAAAACGGCGAAGCCTGCGACCTGCTGGAGCGGCTGGCGCAGCGTCCGGAATTCGGCATGACGCTGGAGGAAATGGAGCAGCTCCTGAATCCGGCAGATTACATTGGCCGCTGCCCGCAGCAGGTGGATGCGTATCTCGCAGAAATCCAGCCTTATCTATCCGGCGCGAGCAAAGAAACAGCGGAAATCAATTTATAATTCGAAGAAATCAGAGCAGCATCCCATGGTTTGGTGCTGCTCCACGGGGAGTGCATCGCATTCCCCTTTCTTTTCAGAAAAAGGAAGGAAATTCTATGGAAAAAATTCTCGTCCTGGATTTCGGCGGCCAGTACAACCAGCTGATTGCCCGCCGTGTCCGCGACCTGCATGTGTATGCGGAAATCAAGTCCTACAACGCCATCACCGCTGAAGAAATCGCAGCAGAGGACTATATCGGCATCATTTTTACCGGCGGTCCAAACAGTGTGTACGATATGACCTCCCCGCACTTTGACCCAAAAGTTCTCACGCTGGGCATTCCTGTTCTCGGCATCTGCTACGGTGCGCAGCTCACCGCCTGGATGGGCGGCGGCAGTGTCATCACGGCTGAGACGAGTGAATACGGCAAGGTTCATTTGCTGGTGGATGACGCAGATTCTCTGCTTATGAAGGACGTCCCCTCAGAGAGCGTTGTCTGGATGAGCCATACCGACCGCATTGCTGATTTGCCTGCCGGATTCCATGTCTCAGGGCATACGGATGTCTGCCCTGTAGCAGCCATGGAGAACCCTGAAAAGAAGCTCTATGCCGTTCAGTTCCACCCGGAGGTAACCCACAGTGAATACGGCAGGCAGATTCTGAGGAACTTCCTGTATGAGGTCTGCCATTGCTCCGGCTCTTGGCAGATGGATTCCTTCATTGAGGACACGGTAAAGCAGCTCCGGGAAGAAATTGGGGACAAAAAAGTCATTCTCGGACTTTCCGGCGGCGTGGATTCTTCTGTAGCAGCCGGTCTGATTTCCCGTGCCGTCGGCGACCAGCTTACCTGTGTTTTCGTGGATCAGGGGCTGATGCGCAAAGACGAAGGGGACTTCGTCGAGCAGACATTTACACGGCTGTTCGATATGAAATTTGTCCGTCTGAACTGCCAGGAGCATTTTCTTAACTGCCTGCGGGGGGTAACAGACCCGGAGCAGAAGCGGAAAATCATCGGGACAGAATTTTACAAAGCCTTCTGGGATGAAATCCGCCGTCAGGGCAGCAGTGAGAGCTTCTTTGCCCAAGGGACGATTTACCCGGACCGCATTGAGTCCGGCAAGGGCGAAGCAGACAAAATCAAAACCCACCACAATATGGTCAAGCAGCCGGAGGACGTTCAGTTCCTTGGCACCATTGAGCCTCTGAAGGACCTGTTTAAAGATGAAGTTCGCCGGGTCGGTGAGCAGCTGGGCATTCCGAGCGAGCTTGTGTGGCGTCAGCCCTTTCCCGGCCCCGGCCTGGGGGTGCGCATCATCGGTGAAATTACAGCTGAAAAGGTAAAAATTCTGCAGGAAGCCGACTGGGTGCTCCGGGATGAGATGGCAAAGAACGGCTACGAAAAGCAGATGGCTCAGTTCTTCTGTGTGCTTCCCTGCGTCAGCACCGTCGGCGTCATGGGTGACCACCGCACTTATGACCATCTGGTCGCCATCCGCGCCGTCACAACAGATGACTTCATGACCGCCGACTGGGCACGGATTCCCTATGATCTGCTTGCAAAGGTTTCCAACCGCATCACAAACGAGGTAAAACACATCAACCGCGTCGTTTACGATATTACCTCCAAACCCCCCGCGACGGTAGAGTGGGAATGAGTAAAATGTGAATATCAAGTGCCGGAAAGCCTTGAAAACACTCACTTTTTTGAAATTGCATCTCCCCGTTTGATAGCAAAATGATAGCAGAACCTTAAACTGTTTTGTTTGTTTTAGTCCGAAGGGACAGACGGTTTGCAGGTGAAGCTATCGAATCCAATCCTATAGTAAGAGCGAAAAAAGGCTCTGTCGACTTTCTGTAAAAGAAAGTTCGGCAGAGCCTTTTGTTATT
>CAVIFH010000078.1:0-8152 GCA_963641615.1 bacterium
TGGATCACCTGCTCCTGCCCGCTGCCATGGCACTTGGGGCAGGTCTCTACGCTGCCGTCGGCACTGCCGGTACCGCCGCAGGTAGGACAATTCTCAATTCTGGGTACGCTCTGCTCTTTGCTGCAGCCAAAGGCAGCCTCTTCAAAAGTCAGATCCAGCCGTGTCATGATATTTTCGCCCCGGCGGGCGCTGCTCTGGCCGCCTCTGCGGGTCGTGCCGCCGCCAAACAAATCGCTGAAAATATCGCCGAAATCCCCGAAGCCGCTGAATCCGCCGCCAAACCCGTCAAAGCCGGACGCACCGGCGCCTGTAGCATAATTGGGATCTACACCAGCAAAGCCATACTGGTCATAGCGGGCGCGTTTGTCGTCATCGGACAAAACCTCGTACGCTTCCCCAACCTCTTTGAATTTTTCCTCGGCTTCCTTGTCCCCGGGGTTGCGGTCAGGGTGGTATTTCATGGCCGCCTTACGATAGGCTTTTTTTATTTCTTCTGCTGTCGCGCCCTTCTGGACACCCAGCACCTCATAGTAATCTCGTTTATCTGCCATCTGTATTCTCACCTCGCGGAAATGTAAGAACCGCATGAAGGGGCGGCTCCCCGCCGCCCCTCCGGGCTATTGAAAAATCAGTCAACCGACTCGTAATCGGCGTCTACGACGTCATCTCCGGAGTTCTGCTGACCCTGCTGAGGCTGACCCTGCTGTGCGCCGGTCTGCTGATAGAGCTTCTCGGACACTGCATAGAATGCCTTCTGCACTTCCTCGGTAGCAGCCTTAATCGCAGAGGTGTTGTTCCCCTTCAGTTCTTCCTTCAGCTTGTCGATCGCGGACTGGATGGAAGCCTTATCGGAATCGCTGAGCTTGTCGCCAAGCTCATTTAATGTCTTCTCGGTCTGGTAAACGGTCTGGTCCGCGGCGTTGCGGGTATCTACCTCTTCCTTACGGGCCTTGTCCTCGGCGGCATACTGCTCGGCCTCCTTCACGGCCTTGTCAATATCCTCCTGGCTCATGTTGGTGGAAGCGGTGATGGAAATCTGCTGTTCCTTGCCGGTGCCCAGATCCTTTGCGGAAACCTTTACGATGCCGTTGGCATCAATATCAAAGGTAACTTCAATCTGCGGTACGCCCCGGGGCGCCGGAGCAATGCCGGTCAGCTGGAAACGGCCAAGGGTCTTATTGTACTGAGCCATCTCGCGCTCACCCTGCAGCACGTGCACCTCAACGGAGGTCTGACCATCCGCAGCAGTGGAGAAAATCTGGCTCTTGTGAGTAGGAATGGTGGTGTTGCGGTCAATCAGGCGGGTAAATACGCCGCCCATGGTCTCAATGCCGAGGGAAAGCGGGGTAACATCCAGCAGAAGGATGTCCTGCACATCGCCGGTCAGCACGCCGCCCTGAATGGCAGCGCCGACAGCAACGCACTCATCCGGGTTGATGCCCTTGAAGCCTTCCTTGCCGGTGATGGACTTTACAGCTTCCTGCACAGCAGGGATACGGGTAGAACCACCAACCAGCAGGACCTTATCCAGGTCGCTTGCCTTCAGGCCGGCGTCGCTCATTGCCTGACGGACAGGTCCCATGGTGCGCTGCACCAGGTCGTGAGTCAGTTCATCGAACTTTGCGCGGTTCAGGCTGACATTCAGGTGACGCGGGCCATTGGCATCAGCTGTAATGAACGGGATGTTAATTTCGGTGCTGGTTGCGCCGGAGAGGTTAATCTTCGCAGCCTCAGCCTCCGTACGGATACGCTGCATAGCGCTGCGGTCCTTGGAAAGGTCGATGCCCTCTTCCTTCTTGAACTCTGCCACTACATAGTCAACGATCTTCTGGTCGAAATCATCGCCGCCCAGGTGTGTATCACCGGCAGTTGCCAGAACCTCAATTACACCGTCGCCGATATCCAGGATAGATACATCGAAGGTGCCGCCGCCAAGGTCATATACCATGATCTTCTGCTCTTTTTCCTTATCCAGGCCATAAGCCAGAGCAGCTGCGGTAGGCTCATTGATGATACGCTTTACATCCAGGCCTGCGATCTTGCCTGCATCCTTGGTTGCCTGACGCTGTGCATCAGAGAAGTAGGCAGGAACGGTAATGACAGCCTCTGTAACGCTCTGGCCCAGGTAGCTCTCAGCCTGTGCCTTCAGCTTCTGCAGAATAAAGGCACTGATCTGCTGCGGGGTATAAGAGGTGCCGTCAATTGTTACGTGATAATTCTCGCCCATATGGCGCTTGATAGAAGAGATGGTGCGGTCAGCGTTTGTAACAGCCTGACGCTTTGCCTTGCTGCCTACCAGGCGCTCGCCGGTTTTGGTGAAAGCCACAACAGAGGGAGTGGTACGGGCGCCCTCTTCATTGATGATAACGTTCGGTTCGCCGCCTTCCAGGACAGCGACGCAGGAATTCGTAGTACCAAGGTCGATACCAATAATCTTAGACATAATTTTTTCCTCCAATATTTGAAAAGATAATTTTATATAAAGTAAGTAAAAACTTGCGGGATTTTTAATTTGCAGTTTGAACCATCGCAAAGCGGATGATCTTATCTCCCAGCTTGAAGCCCTTCTGGAACACCTGCGCTACGGTGTTTTCACCCAGGTTTTCATCCTCGGTATGCATCACCGCATTGTGGAGCTCCGGATCAAAAGCATCTCCGGGGGCACCAAACATCTCCACGCCGAGGCCGGTCAGAATCTTTACGAGCTCCGACATTGTCAGCTCCACACCTTTTTTGTATGCAGCATCCTCTGTCGGCTGATTTACCGCCCGCTCCAGCACATCATAAATGGGAAGAATCCTAGCAATGGCATCGGACTTTCCGTTGCCGTAGGATTGATCCTTTTCTTTGGTGGTGCGCTTCCGGAAATTATCGAACTCAGCTGCCAGCCGCAGATACAGGTCATGCTCGGATTTGTATTTCTCTTCCCAGTTGATTTCCGGAGCCTTCGGCTCTTCCTTCGGGGGCTGTGCAGCTTCTTCCGGTTCAGTGGCTTCTTCGTTCTGCTTTACATCCTCGGCAGGTGCCGCCTGCTCCTCTGGGAGCGGCTGCTCGTTTTTTTCTTTTTCTTTCTTTGACATATGCAGGTCATTCTCCTTTTTCGGAAGTTTCTTTATCCTGCTCCGGAGAGCCCGGGAGCTGAGGTGTTTCAGGTTTTGCGAACATCTTGCTTAGGCTCTCCGCAAAATAGCTCAATCTCGCAGTAATTTTAGCATAATCCATTCGGGTGGGGCCAACCACGCCAATCATACCCTGCATTCCGTCGCCGATGTCAAACTTTGTCATCACAACGGATGTATCCTTCAGTTCCTCTGCCACATTCTCAGGCCCTACAATCACGCGGGTTCCGTTTGTGCCCTCCATGACGGCAGGCAGATTGCTGAGTGCGTCTTCATCAATGCCGGAGAGCACACGCTGTGCCTTATCGACATCCCGATATTCCGGCAGGCCCAAAAGCCTTGCCTGCCCCGCAACGGCAACGTCCGCAGATGTATTCTTCCGCAGCGCTTCTACGGTAAAGTCTACGATGACAGGCACCAGATTGGCTGCCGCTCCTGCGGAACGCATGATCTTTTCCATTTTGTCTGATGTAAATTCCTCTGCAGGAATCTCCGTCAGTGCGGTATTCAGCAGTGCGGTCAAAAGATTCAGATCCGACTCTGCAATGGTCACAGGCAGCTTTATAAGCTTATTGACCACCTGATCCCCCGGCAAAGTCAGCACCAGAATGAAGCTCCCGGTTCCGGAAGGAACCAGATTGTATTTCAGGACTGTTGCATTGCCCTGGCGTGAGGCCGCGCTGATGGCCGGCAGATTGGTGGCCTGAGAGACAAGCTTCGCAACTCGCTCCACAAGCTTATCTACCTTATTCATCTTTTCCTCAATTGCGGAATTGATGGACTTTGTTTCATCTACGCTCAAGCGATAGTCCATCATCAGCTCATCGACATACAGCCGATAGCCCGCAGCGGAGGGGACGCGCCCGGCGCTGGTATGGGGCTGCTCCAAATAGCCCATTGTGGTAAGATCTGCCATCTCGTTTCGGATGGTTGCGGAAGAGTAGTTCATATCAGGCAATTCCGTAATCGCCTTGGAGCCAACCGGCTCAGCGGTGCGGATATAAAGGTCAACCACGCTGCGCAGGACCTTTTTCTTTCGCTCTGTGAGCTCCATGAACCATTCTCCTTTCTTAGCACTCTTTCTTCCTGAGTGCTAAGCACACTATACCATTGGGTGCTAAAATTGTCAAGACCCCGTTTTTGAATTATTCTTTAACAATTCCGTGCTCTTTTGGGGCGTACCATCTTTACCTTTGTGCGCCGTCACGATATAATGTGAGCAACCAGGGAGGGACACGCTATGGGACGAGAATACGAGCTGAAATACGAGACGGATAAAGAAACCCTTGCGCAAATTGAAAAATGCTATACCGGCTTTCGAACCATCCGAATGGAGACGACCTACTTTGACGATGCGGGCGGGAATTTGAGCCGTCTGCACTGGACACTGCGGAAGCGCCTCGAAAATGGCGTGCCGATCTGCACAATAAAAACAGATTTGCCCGACGGGAGCCGCAGGGAATGCGAAACAGAATGCAATGATATTCTGGCGGCAATTCCGGAGCTGATCCGGCTGGGTGCACCGGAGGAGCTGGCGAAATTTGCAGAAAACAGGCTTTCCCCTGTCTGCGGAGCACGTTTCACCAGGAAAGCAATTCTGCTCCCGCCGGATGAAGGTCTTGTTGAGCTTGCATTGGACTGCGGATGCTTATTCGGCGGCGGAAAGGAGCTTCCATTTGCAGAGGCCGAAGTGGAGTGCAAGCAGGGAACGGATGAACAGACGCAGCAGTTTGCCCAGATACTCGCCCATCGTTTCGGTCTGAAACGACAGTACAGCAGCAAGCTCAAGCGGGCTCTGGCTCTTGCACAGAAATAGGTTTTGCAAAGGAAGAGTGGTGTAATAAGAATATGGAAACATTTATTCTGACTCGGCCAACCAGTGAATATACCGATCAGATTGCGCAATACCGGCAGGAGTTTCTCGATGCTGGCAGCTCCATGGACGGCTGCGGGAGTTTAAAGAAAACTGCAGACCCGGAAGTGTACATACAGTCATGCAGGGATTACGAGGATCCGAAAAAGGTTCCTGCCAATCTGGTTCCTGCCACGCTGTTTCTCTTCGTTCGTGAGAGCGATCACCGGCTTATCGGCATGATTCAGGTGCGTCATTACTTTAACGATTATCTTGAAAAGTACTCCGGACATATCGGATATTCCATAAGACCCAGCGAAAGAAGGAAGGGATACGCAAAGAAAATGCTGCACGCAGCACTTCCCTTTTGCCGTGAGATCGGTATTACCAAGGTACTGATCTCATGCATTGAAGGGAATATCGGAAGTGAAAAAAACATTCTCGCAAACGGCGGCGTCTATGAATCCACCGTTTATGAGCCCGGCAAGAGCATTTATCTGAAAAGATTCTGGATCACCTTGTAATATATGCCGCCTGCGGCAGCCCATTCAACGGAAAGGAAGCAGTTGCTATCGACAAAAGGCCGACTGCAAAGGAGGAAAACACCCCTTTGCAGCCGGCCTTTCAGCATATATCATTCTTTATCATAATTATATTACGTTTTCCGTTGAAATTTCTCCCGGCACTTTGGGCAGGTAATCATAATCTTTCCCTTCCCGCGGGGCACACGGACGGTCTGACGACAGCGGGGGCAGAGAAAATAGCGATTCTTGCGGTCCTTTACCCGGTCAATCATCAGGAGGAACCGTCTGTTCTCCTGATAGCGCCCGTTAATATTTCGGGACAGACAGCGAAAAATTGCCCATATCATCAGCCCATAGCTGACGATCCAGAGAATGCTCCCAAACCAGTTTCCCTGCAGCACAGCCGACAGTATGCTTGCCGCCACGCCCACACACAGTATTACCACATTCAGTCGGTCCGTCCCGTAGCGGCCGGACATAAAGCGGTACAGGCCGGAGCGAATTTTGGAGCCTAAATTACGAAACCAAGCATTAAAATCATTCATACATCAATCACCTTGAATAAAACTATGCTTATTATATTGCTTTTTCGAGGGAATGCAATCGATGCAAAACATAGTTTACGGAATGTTTAACAATTGCTCATTTTCGCTCTCTCTACCGGTAGAGAAGCACTCTACCGGCTGTAGAATCTCCTTTTAGCTGGATAAGAGTGCAGAAACTCCGCTCTTTCGGGTGCGTTCTTGCGTATGCGGCGCTACAATGTCCACAGAAGCTTTTGTTTGGAGGCGCCAAATGATGACGAACGTAAAAAGAACAAAATTATGTGATCGGGTATTGCCGGATTACACCCGGGGCGAGGAAATTATGAATGCCGTCACGCACATTGTCGGCGGCGCATTTGCAATTGCGGCACTGGTGCTGTGCGTCGTATTCGCAGCGCGGGACCGCAACGGATACGGCATTGTATCCTCCGCAATTTACGGAGCAACAATGGTTGCTCTGTACAGTGTCTCCAGCGTGTACCACGGGCTGAAGCCCGGGATGGGGAAAAAAGTGATGCAGGTGGTAGACCACTGCACCATTTACAGTCTGATTGCAGGGACATATACGGTCGTCTCCCTGTCCGCAATTCGGCCGCTGTACCCTCGGCTCGGATGGGGGCTGTTTGCGTTTGAATGGACGATGGCAATCTGTGCCACTGTTCTGACCGCCATTGATTTAAAAAAATACAGAGTGCTTTCCATGATCTGCTACATTGGGCTCGGATGGGCAATCATCCCCTTTGCCCGGCAGGCATGCCTTGCCCTCACTCAACCGGGCTTTCTGCTCCTGCTTTGGGGCGGCATCGTATACACGGTCGGTGCCGTGCTGTACGGCATCGGCTCAAAGGTACACTGGATGCACTCGATATTCCATATTTTTGTAGTTGCCGGAAGCGTACTGCAATTCTTTGCGGTGCTGCTGTATGCAGTGTGATTGGAAATACTCCCCCGAAATGTCCAAAATATCAGCAGGAAATTGAAACGGTTTCCTGCTGATATTTTTTTGCCTTCCGTAAAGGCTATCTGTAACCAATTGTGAAATAAAATGCGGAGCCCTCGCCGTAAGTGCTCTCCACCCAGATTTTTTCCCCAAGGCCTTTTGCAATTTCCTGGGCAATGGCCAGACCCAGACCGCTGCCACCGGAATTATGTGCCGTATCCGCTTTGTAGAACCTGTCAAATATTCTACTCATATTCTCGCTTCGAATTCCCGGCCCGTTGTCACGGATGCAAAAGGTCACCGCATTTACACCGATTTGGTTGCTGAGCTGAATGCGGCCGCCTTTCCCGGTAAATTTCACCGCATTATCCATGAAAATGCTCATCAGCGTGGAAAATTTTTCCACATCGGTGTACATCTCCGGTACATGCTCCAGGTCCAGTCCGCTTGTATCCAACGCAATGCCGAGGTCCCCGCAAAGCATCATGTACCGGTCTACCACCGGGGGCACAATTCCATCGGCATAGACGGCTATTTTATGGAATTGCTCCCGTCTGCTCTGCAGGCGGCTCAGCTCCAGAATGTTCAGCACCATTTCCTCAAGGCGGTCAGACTCCTGCAATATCTTCCGAATATACTCTTTCTGACTTTTCTCATCCTTCAAAAGCCCGTCGTGGAGCACCTCCGCAGTGGCACGTATTGCGGTTATGGGGGTCTTCAGTTCGTGGCTGACATTTGCGATCAGATCCCGACGCATCCGGTTCAGCTCTCGTTCCTTCTTTATCGTCCGGTAAAAAAAGATCAGGCCCAGGGCATAGAGAAACGTAAAAAGGCAGACATAAATAATCATGGTAACATCCAGATCCGAAAAATCCCGGATGAGGATGGACGCAAAGCGATACCCCTGACTGCTCTCCACAAGGGTACCCACGATCAGGCAGAAAATAGGGCTGGGCTTATTGTCCCGATTGTCCAGCAAAAGAATAATCGGGACGTAAATCTGCCCCTTCTCAAAGACCTGCTCGGCGTAGCCTGCCACCTTGTCCCATTCCGATTCATACAGGAAATTGTTGAGGCGGTACAGCTCAAAGCCCGTCTCACTGTAGATTGCATAATCCATGCCAAAAATCATAACCGATTGCCTTTGCCCGGCTGAGAGGACCTCTTCCCCC
>CAVIFH010000079.1:0-8099 GCA_963641615.1 bacterium
CACCGTGCCCGATGATTGCCGTGGGGTTCCCGTTGCCGAGGCCATAGCTGTCCATGTGGCAGAATATGACCTTTGCCGGGTCGATTTCGATCTCATTTTTCAGATGCTCCGCCAAATCGAGGATATGTACCTGCCGCACAGGGAACTGCGTATGGATATGGAGACTCATACCGTACTTCTTCGCCGTTTTTGCGCAGGCATCGACCGCCATGGTTTCTTCGGGGCAAATCGCGCCGTCTTTCAACGCCGAAACCGCGCATTTGAGAAATCCGGGGCGGGCATCCCCGCTTCCATCGCCCTGCTCCAAATAGACTTCCAACTGACGAACCATGCCTGCCTCGCCGGATTTTAACAGTTTTTTGGGAATCGAAGCCTTGATGTAAAAGCCCGCGCAGGCGAGGATATGGATACCGCTCCGCTTCGAGAGAGCGGCGATTTCCTTGAGTGGCTTTCCCGTGGGGAGCGGGCTGCAATCGCACAGGGCGCGACCCCCTGCGTCATGAAACGCTTTCAGTTCGTTAGTGTAATACTCCATGTCACTCAGCTTGCTTGCCGGGTTGCTTCGGGGAAAGCGCATGGAGGCCAGCACGCCCGTCACACTGGCCTTCGGCATCTCTACGATGTCTATCCCGGCTCGCCGCTCCGCTTCGCACTGAATGTCCGCACCGCCTTGATAAGACTTTATTCCCCGCATCGTATCGGGGGCAGAGAACAACAGGGCTTTTCTGAGAACGCCGGGCTTAAACAGGGTGTGCTCATGGACGGAGGTGTAGCCCAATTCCTCCGGGGCAATGTCACCGCATACGGTTCGGATAATCAGCATGGTGCGCCCCCTCGGTCAATGTTTTTCGGAAAGCCAGCGATTTAAGATCCGCTTTCCCCTCGCCCTCATAAATCAGGAACAGAGCCTTTACCCCTTTCATGCGGAGGTCAGTACCCGTTTCCTGCCATGTATCCGAGGGCTGCACGGCAACACTGCCGATTTTCTCATCGTCTGCTTTGACGATAAATTGGCCTTTTCCATCCCCTTTGACCTGAAGAACCAGCCGAGCATTGCCGTCGAACTGAAAATACTTATACCCGATCAGCGTGCCGTCGCTGATGTCCGCAATGATGCGCTCCCCGTTCCTGCAGGTGATGTAGGGAATGTCGTCCTTGACGCCGTCCTGATCAATGTGGGGCATTTTCCCGTTTGTCAGGTTACAGGCAATTACGGCAGGATAGCTGCCCTGCGGAAGCAGCGGTGCGGGGTTCAACCCGCAGGAAGTCATTTCAACCTGCGGGATCGTTCCATCCGGGTTGATTGTGATTTTCTCAGCGCAGCCCTGCCGACTGTAACAGGTCTTGTTCGTGTGCCGGTGGTAGAAGATATACCACTCGCTGCCAATGTTCTCTATGCTGCCATGATTGTTGCCGGTGATGGCGAGGCGATCCTCCGCTTTCCTTCCGTGGAAACCGATGTCCCCATTGGACACGATAACCCCACTGTAACGGAAATCGCGGTCGGGATATTGGCTGGTGGCATAGCATAACTCGTGGTTGACCTGTGAGGAATAGATAAAGCAGTAGGTGCCTCCGATCTTTCGAATGGAGCTTGCCTCAAAAAACGCATGACCTTCGAACTGCGTCCCTGCAGCGTCGAGCTGCCCCGGCAGAATACGGATCGGTTCGCTTGTGACCGTCAGCATATCGTCATCAAGCGTCACTGTGAACGCGCCCTGGATGCCGTCCGGCTCGGCATCAAGCTGCTTCGCCGTTTTGCCGAACATCTGCATCTCTATGGGACGAAGCTGCTGCTTCACGGTTTCTGCCATTTCGGGCGGCAGATCGTTCATCTTCGCGCTTCCCATCGCCCAGCCGTAGTAGAGACGGATTGTGCCGCCGTCGTTGATGAGACCGGGGTCAAAGGTGATCTTCCGGTCAAAAACCGAGCCGTCCGGGTTTCGGAGAGAGCCGTAATATTCGTATTTTCCGGCGGGTGTGTCGCAGACTGCCACATGGATGGGCGAAGTGAAGCAGCCGCCCGCCATCGCGTAGTAGAGGTAGTACCGCCCGTCGTTTCCCCGCACTACATCGGGGGCGTACATATACTTGCGTTTTTCGTCCCGGTCCGGATCCTGATCGGCGCGGTAGATCACGCCTTCACAGTGCCAGTCGGAGAGGTCATCCACCGGGGCAGACCAGACCTCGTAATCCAGCATACAGAAGGTGTTTCCGCCCTCACAATCATGGGAGCCAAACACATAGACGCGGTCGCCAAACACGTGGGGTTCTCCGTCCGGAATGTAGACATCCGGCGGGAGATATGGATTAAAAACCTGATTTTTCATGCCTGCGGCTCCCCCTTTCTGTTTTCAATGTCGATTTGCGCACTGCCATGTGAGCTGCCATCCGAAACTGTCACCATCAGCGCCCCGCCTGCGCCCGCCCGGACCACCGCCAGCGCACGGCCATAGTAGGAGATGCAGCACCCGGAGCGGTAGTTGTCCTCCGTGCGCGGGTTGGCGCTGCCAAAGGCCAGAAGCTCGCCGTTTTCTACGGAAATGGTCAGTACTCTGTCGTCGTTGGCTTCCACGATCCCGGTTTCGTCCGAAATGGACACCGGAACAAACAGCACCTCGCCCGGTCGAGCGGCGGCCTGTTCAAACTGCACAACAGGCTGCGCCGCATCCGCGCTTCTGAGCGTTGCCCGCCCTGTTTCCGCTCCGGACGCGCCGTAAGCCACTGCCTCCAGCAGACCGGGCTTATAGTGCACCTGAAATGAGGCAGCACATTCCTTAACTTTCTTTTTTCCAATGCGCTTTCCGTTTAAGAGAAGCTCGACTGCCGCGGCGTCGGTGTATACCTCCACCACCGCCTTTTCCCCGTCGCAGTCCTTCCACGACCAGCTTGGGATTGCGTTTGTGCCGCGCCAAGTCTGTTTTGCGGGCTGGACGCCGTGATGGTTGACCGGCTGTACGGCGATCACCGGCCCTGCAAGCTGTCCCCATGCTGCCTGCGCCAGATAGAGTTCGCCGGTAGGATTTCCCAGCAGGTCGATTGCACCCACATCACCCAGCAGCCACGGGTAAGGCTTATTGAAGCTGCATCCATCCTCCGTATAGGCCCACGCACCGATACCCGCTTCGCCCAGATAGTCCCATGCTGTCCACATGAAATCGCCGATGAGCGCGGGATACTGCTTCACCATACGCCAGTTTTTTACAATGTCCTGCGGAAAGGTCTCGGAGCCGACGATGACCCGTTCCGGGTGGAGTTTGGCGTCCTTGGCGTAGCGCCCGGAGGCGTAGTTATAACCCGCCACATCCACAATCTCCATCAACGGCGTAATCAGGGTGTCTACCTTTGCCGAGCCGGAGGATTTATTCATGCCCGTGCCGATGGTGGAGGCCATCATGTTGAACATCATGGACGAGTTCATCGGCTTTGTGTCGGGGGCTTTCTCGGAAAACTGGATTTTTCCCTCTGCCGCCCGCATCATCAGCATGAGGTTGAAGCCGCCTGTCACAAGGCGGGTGTGATCCAAATGGTGGAGCGTGTCGGTCAGTTCCCGGGCCAAGGCCAAGCCTTTTTCCGATGCGGGTTCTGACACTTCATTGCCGATGGAGTACATGAGGACGCTGGGATGGTTGCAGTCCTTTTCAACCATGGACTCCAGATCGAAGCGCCAGTTGTCCTCAAAATCAAGGCCATAGTCATACATATTTTTACGCTGATACCACATATCCCACGCCTCGTCAATCACATAGACGCCGTAGTGGTCGCAGGCGTCCAGCAGCGCGGCACTGCATGGATTATGAGCTGAGCGGATGGCGTTAAAGCCCGCCTCTTTCAGCATCCGCACTTTGCGCCATTCCGCCGCGGCTACGGCGCAGGCCCCAAGGATGCCGTTGTCATGGTGGATACAGCCGCCCCGCAGCAGAACGTTTTTCCCATTGACATAGAGGCCGTTATTGTCTTTTGAAATCATGCGGATGCCAAAGGCCACTTCTTCCGTGTCTGCGGTTTCCCCGCACTCTGTCAGCGTGACCTTGCAGCGGTAGAGGTACGGCGTTTCGTCGTTCCACAGTTTGGCATCAGATATATTGATCGGGCCGGGTGCGCCGGCGGCGACGAGGGTACTGCCGTCAAAAATTTCGACACGCAGTTCGCCGCCTGTGGCGTCAGCCTCCACCTGAATGGTAGGCGGTGTAAGCGCAATCGTTGAAACGCGGACGCTGCCCGGAACAATGTGCGTTTCTCCGCCTGTCAGCATCCATACCGGGCGATAGATGCCCGTTCCGGAGTACCAGCGGGAGTTTGGCAGCTCGCTGTTGTCCGCCGTGACTTTGATTGTATTTTCCCCGTCAATCAGGTATGGCGCGGCGTCCACTGAAAAAGCCGAGTAGCCATAAGCGCAGCCGCCTGCCGCCTGTCCGTTGATTTCCACCTTTGCCTTGCGATACACGCCCTCAAACAGAAAGCGGACTGAGGCTTCTTCCGGGCGGGGAAAGCGTTTTTCGTAGACGGCGATGCCGCCTTGGCAGTACCCGGTGGCGCTGCCGCCGGGGGAGGACGGGCTTCTGCCCGCCTCCAGCATGGCGTCGTGGGGCAGCGTGATCTCCCGGCCATTATATTGCCAGCCCTCGCAGAAACTGCACTTTTTCATCCGATCTTTACCACCTCTCCCGGCGTGACGCCGTTTTCATTGATGCTGTCCACAGCGGCGAAGTAGGGTTCTCCCGCGTTGACGAAGCTGAAATTCAGATGATTTTCCGCGGTCTGCCAGCTCCCGTAGAGTTTATCGGGAGAGATGCCGTAACGCAGGTTGTAGCGCCTCGCGCCTTCCGCCGCATCCCAGTCCAGCAGGATGTTCAGCTGCCCGTCATACTTGTGCCGCACGGCTTTGACCGCTGCCGGTGCTGCGCCGCTGCCTTTGCCGAATACCCGGAAGCCTGACACGGCGGGGACACCCCCGAAAGGCAGCTCCATGTGAGAAAGACGCAGGAAACGCAGTTTTGCGGGCGATTCGATGCAGAAGAAATCATGGCAATTGTCCGTCTCTGCCTCTTGGAGATCGCGCAGGACGACCCAAGTCTCTCCGTCCTTGGAGCCCTCCAGCAGATACCTTGTCCGCTGGGGCTGAACATAGATCTTCCGGCTGCCGGCCTGATTCTTGACCATGTCGGCTTCCGCATGGGAAAGCTGATGATCCGCGAAATTTACCTGTACTGCATGGACTGTTTTCGCTTCACCGAGGTCGAGAAGCAGATATTGATCCTCCCCTGCCCGTTCCGCCGCCCACCATGTGCGTACATTTTCGTTTACAGCATTTTCCGGGCCGAAGAGCGGCTGTGCTGAGGAGGCGCTTGCTATTCCGTCCAGCAGCATCCAGCCCGTCTTTTCGCCCGATTCCACATCAAAAGGATAGTCTGCCAGCGCCTGATCGCAGTACATGATTCCGCTCTCGTCAAAATTACAGGGGAACAGCCCGACGCGGCGCTCAAACTTCTCGTTTACCCCAATGAGCATGGTGGAGACATGCCACCATCTCCCGTTTTTGTCCTGAAATGTGCTGCCGTGACCTGCTGCGGTCATAAAGCCGCCGGGGACGGCGGAGAATGGATTGTGCCGCTGGTAGGTAAAGGGGCCAAGGGGCTGATCGCCTACATAGACGCCGTTTCCGTAGACATTGAACTCCGTGCCGGGGGCAGCGTACTGAAAATAGTAGCGCCCGTCGTGCTTGGTCATATATGCGCCCTCAATAAATGGGCCGGTGCCGAGTGCAAGCGCCATCATTTTTTCCATATGGGTTTCAGGCCTTTTTGCCACGTTGTTTTCACCCCTGCGCTCCCAGCCATGGGATTTCGGATTCCCCGCGATGATCTGCGCTTTTTTGCCGATGGGCGTCAAGGTCCTGCGATCCACCTCCACGCCGTGAATGGGCTTGGTAGAACAGCCCCAATAAAAGTACACCCTCCCATCATCGTCCTGAAAGATGTTGGGGTCCCACCACGCAAAATTTTCCGGCATGGGCCGAAACGGCTCATTCAGCGGGTCGTCGCTGGTGTAAAAGCTGCATTTCGTGTGGCGGCTGGCGGAGAACACCACCTTGCCGTCCACGACGCGCACGTCAGGAGCGTAGTCGTAGATGGGAAGCTCCGGCGTTTCGTGGAACTGCCAGTCCGCGAGGTCGTCCGAGTACCAAAAGCCGCCCGACATGGATACGAACAGCAGATATTTGTCCCTCCACAGCAGCATGGTTGGGTCCGCCCCCTCGCGGGAAAGGCTGGGACGCCCGCCCTCGACGCGGTTCTGATAGCGATATTCCAGATTCAAAGGATTGCAGATGATTTTAGCCATAATTCATTCCCCTCACTCGCGGCGGACGCGCTCCGCAAATGCGGCGGCCCGTCCGATCCAGCCTTCCACATCGGTCCCACGTCCCTCGCCGAAGCCGTGGCCGCCGTGCTCTCCGATTTCCAGAATCGCGGGAATGTGCAGATCATCCAGCGCTTTTTTCAGTGCTTCGGAGTTTACCGGAGGGACTGTATCGTCATCCCGGCAGCAGACGATATAAGAGGGCGGATAGTCGTCGCCGATGTGCTCTAATGCATCGTATTCCCGCAGAATCTCGTCGGACGGATCTTTTCCGAACATGGTCTTTTGAAATGCGGCAACGGCTTTATTGTCCGATGCGCCCCACAGCTTCGGCGAAACGGCGGGATAAATCGGGAACAACGCTTCGGGAGCCGGAAGACCATAGGTTTTGTATCCGTGGTTTTCCGTCCCCCACAGGGCCGTGAGGTTGCCGCCCGCCGAAAAGCCGCAGACAATATAGCGGTCGGGATCCACATGAAATTCTTCGGCGCGGGAGCGGATGTACCGCAGCGCCGCCGCGAGATCGTCGATAGGCTTCGGCATCAGGCCGCTGCCGCCTACGCGGTAATTGAGGACAAAGGCAGGATAGCCGAGCTCATTGAAAACCTTTGCCACAGGGTATCCTTCGGCAGCGGAACAAACGCTCATATAAGCACCGCCGGCACACAATACAACAAACGGCTTCCCAACGTTTTCCACGGGATAAGAGAGAATGTTGACCGACTTTTTCGAGCGGTCGGCGCGGCATTCCTTTTCGGAGTAAATCGGGAACAGGTGCGATCCGATCTGCTCCAGCTCAATGAGGTAATTCAGCCCGTCGACAATGCTTTCCGCATTCCAGTTCATTTTTCCGAGGTCTTCGATTTTCATGAAGTCTGCGGCACGTTTCATGAGCCCAACGCCGCCAATCAGATACGGAGATGCTTCTTTCAAAGCGGGGATGCGTTTTACTTCCCGAAAAAGCATCTCTTTTGTTACCATTGTTTTCATGTATCATTCCTCCTATTTTGCAGGAAGCCCGTGAAAAACTTTCACGGGCTTTGATTTATTCTTCCGTCCCGCCTTTACCGGAGGCTGCGGCGGCTCTGGCTGCGCGGCGCTCATCGATATCCTTGCGCATCTGCGGTTTGATCTTGTCCAGCTTATAAAGCGAGCAGACCAGGAATGCAACGGCGAACAAAGCAGCGGGAATAACGCTTGCCAGCAATCGGATCATGAGCAATGCGGATTCCGGCTGTGCGACGGCTTCGTCCTCTACCGCGCTGATAAAGCCGGACGCGTTCAGGAGAAGGCCGAGAACAAATCCGCCGAAGGCGCTTCCGAGTTTCTGTGCCAGACCGGGGACGATACCGAGTGTGCCCTCCATTCTCGGGCGGCCCTGCCACTCATTGTAATCCGCACAGTCGTAGACAAGCAGCGTGCTGAACATATTGATAGGCAGCACACCCGCTCCGCTGAGGATACCGAGCCCGAGGAGCATGGCGAGATTATCCTTCGCAAACCACACCAGTCCGTAGCCCACGATGCACAGCGCAAATCCGATCATGCACATTTTCTTCACGGAGAGCTTCTTGAGAATCGCCGGAGAGAGCGCAAGGAACGGGATCATGACAATGGAGGTAAGTCCGATAAGGCTCATGGCGCCGATGTTGTTGACGATATAGGTGTAATAATATGTCGACACACCCATGTTCGCCACAAACTGGTAGATCATCGTCATAATGGCCACAGGGTAAATG
>CAVIFH010000080.1:0-8029 GCA_963641615.1 bacterium
GCCTGCCGAACAGGCAGGCGGAGAGAGTGAATTAAAAATCCCCGCGCCGCAGCGCACCTTTTAGTGGGCCGCGGCCGGTCAAGAACTTTTTGACCAATTTAACGAAAACTTTTGCCTCTTTTTCCTGCGGCATCGGGTAAGTCGACAAAAATACATAATTCGGCCATTTTTTTGTTGACACAGCTGTCCCTCGGTGATAGACTCCTGTCAACACGACACGGAAGGCAGGTACAGGCGCAATGAGCAGCTTCTCCTCTATGATGCATGATGTTTTCGCGCAGGGTACCTGCGCCGGTTTTGCATGCAGCAATTTCAGCTTTGTGAACATGATTACCATTCTGGGCGTCAGCATTCTGCTGACGCTCATTCTTATTTCCATTCTGCTGCTGGCACTGGAAAACGAAAGAGAATATCACCGAATCATGGCACACAGGGCACTTTTCAAACCGGCTGCATAGCGCCGGGGTAAATTTGAAAAAATGCGGCTTCGCCAGTTCGGCGGAGCCGTTTTTTTATACTCTGTCCGGTATTGCGTTTTGCAGCCGTTCGGCCGGCGGCAGTGAAGCGGGGGCAAGGGCAGGCAGAAAGCAAGGAAGAATCACACAGAAAGAGAGAAGACACATATGGAATTCGTAAATTTTGTTATGGCACTCAGCCCCATTCTTGTCGTATTGGTCGGCATTCTCGGCTTTAAGCAGTCCGCAAAAAAGGTTTCCCCCATTGCGCTGGTGTGGACCATGTTTCTGGCCTTCACCTATTTCAACGTAAATGATGCCAGCTTCGCCGATGTGGTGAAGGTGATGGACCCTCTGGTCTGGAAGGGCATCAAGGAGGGCCTGAAGATCGTCCTGATGGTATTCGGCGCCTTCACCATCCTGAATCTGCTGCGGGAGACCGGGGCAATTGAGGATGTGAAATCCACCATTTCCCTCATCAGCGATGACCGGCGGGTGCAGGTGATCGTCATCGGCATGATGCTGCCGGTCTTTCTGGAGGGTGCAGCCGGCGCCGGCGCTCCCGCTGCCATTGCGGCTCCCTTCCTTGTGGCGCTGGGCTTTGACCCGGTTACCTCCATTGCCATTGCGCTGCTGGGCGACGCGACTCCCTGCTCCTGGGGCGGCGCGGGACTGACCACCATCAACGGCGGCGCGGCCCTTGTGGAGGCGGGCGTATCCACTGTGGCTTATAACTCCGCCATGGTTGGGCGCTTCCACATGTTCGGCGTGATGGTCATTCCCTTTATCATGACAGCCATGGCCTTCGGCCGCAGGGGCTTCCGGGGCATTGTGCCCTACCTCACCTTTGCCGGCGTCACCACGGGCTGCACAATGTTCGTCCTTTCCAATTTCGTCGGCGCGGAGGTTACCTCCATGGGTACCGGTGTCATCTCCATGCTCCTCTCCCTTGCGTACGTCAAGCTCGTCGGGGTGAAGACGCCGGAGGAATACCGCAACGAGCCATCCAAAGCAGAGCGGAAATACAGCTCCTTCCGGGCAGTGAGCCCCTACGTCTACATGCTTGTTTTGCTTCCTGCAGTGCGCTACGGCTTCCCCGCCATTGTGCCCAACGGCTTTTCCGTCATGTGCACCTTCGGCTACATCTTCTGGGTCGACATCGTCATCCTTATCTGCGGCATGCTGGGCGCGGCGACCCTGGGCGTGAATGTGAAGACCTATAAACAGGTCGCCTGCCGCACCATAGGCGGGGTGATGCCCGTCCTGGTCACCATGGGAAGCCTGCTTGTGGTCGCCTACATCATGCAGTCGGACAGCACCGGCATGATGACCCTCCTTGCGACGGACATTGCCAAGGTTGTCGGCGTCTTCTATCCCGCGGCGGCGGTGCTGATCGGCTCCAGCGGTGCCTTCATCACCGGAACGGGCCTCGGCTCGAACATCATGTTTGCCAATATGCACATGGATGCAGCCGCGTCCCTTGGCATGAACCCCATTACGGTCTTCGCCGGGCAGAACGCCGGAGCGTCCCTCGGGAACCTGATCTGCCCGAACAACACCGTTGCCGCCTGCGCCACCGTAGACGAGGTGGGCAGTGAGAGCGCGGTCATGAAAAAGACCCTTGTGGCCTTCGCCATCATCCTCGTGCTCTATATGACCCTGGCTATGCTTTATACCTGCGTTCTGTTCCCCAATTTCGGTATGTAATTCATCATCTGCTTGCAAAGGAGAGAAAATAAAATGGCAAAGAAACGTGTAATCGGTGTGATGGGCCTGGGCCATGTGGGCGCCCATGTGGCATTTTCCCTGGCGACCCAGGGCATTGCGGACGAGCTGGTGCTCGTTGATCAGAACGAGCTGAAGGTGAAAAGTGAGGTGCAGGACCTGCGGGACGCGGCGGCGTATCTGCCCCACCGGGTGAGCGTCCGCACCGCGGACTTTACGGAGCTCGGGGACTGCGATGTGCTTGTGAACTGCATCGGCAAAATTGAGCTCCTGCGCGGCACCCACGACCGGCTCACCGAGATGGACTTCACGATCCCCGCCGTGCGGGGCTTCGCGGAAAAGATCAGGCAGAGCGGCTTCGACGGGGTGGTCATTGACGTAACGAACCCCTGTGATGTCGTGACCCGGGAACTGGCGGTTCTCCTTGGCCTGCCCCGGGGCCGGGTGTTCGGCACCGGAACGGGGCTGGATACCTCCCGCCTCCTCAGCGCCCTCGCCCGTCAGACCGGCATTGATCACAAGTCCATCACCGCCTATATGCTCGGCGAGCACGGCAACGAGCAGTTCGCTGCCTGGTCCTGCGTGAGCTTCCGGGGGAAGCCCCTTGACGAGTGGGCAAAAACGGACGAGCGGTTCCGCTTCGACCGGGACGCGCTGCAGAAGGAGTCCATCGGCGGCGGCTGGGTTACCTTCGCCGGAAAGTACTGCACCGAGTACGGCATCGCGACGACAGCCGCGCGCATGGTAAGCGTGGTGCTGCACGATGAAAAAGCAATTATGCCCGCCAGCGCGGAGCTTCGGGGCGAGTACGGCGAGGAAGGGCTGTTCGTGGGCGTTCCCTGCGTCCTTGGGGCAAAGGGCGTAGAGGAGGTTGTGGAGCTGCCTCTTACGGATGAGGAAAAGGCAAAGTTCCACAGCTGCTGCGAGGCCATCCGCCGCAACATTGCGCATCTCAAGGAAATTTAAGGAGGACAGGGTTATGAATATCAGCGTGACGAAAACAGCACATCCCGGGGAGCTTGTCCCATCCAACAAGCTCGGCTTTGGCATTTATTACACCGACCACATGTTTGTTATGGACTATAGCGATGAAAAGGGCTGGCATGATCCCCGCATTGTTCCCTTCCAGAACCTTTCCCTTTCCCCTGCCGCCTGCGTGTTCCACTACGGCGCGGAGGTTTTTGAGGGCCTGAAGGCCTACCGCCGCCCGGATGGAAAAGTGCAGCTTTTCCGGCCCCTGGACAACATGGAGCGCATGAAGAATTCCGCCATTCGCCTGGGCATTCCCGTTGTGCCGCCGGAGGACGCGCTGGAGGCAGTGAAGGCTCTGGTGAAGGTGGATGAGCGGTTCGTCCCCTCTGATCCGGGCACGTCCCTCTATATCCGCCCCTTCCTTTTCGGGACGGATCCGGAGCTTGGACTGCACGGCGTGCACCAGGCAATGTTTGTGGTCATCCTTTCTCCGGTGGGCAGCTACTTTAAAAACGGCATGGAGCCGGTGCGCATTGTCGTGGAGACCGAGGATGTCCGCGCCGTGCGCGGCGGCACAGGAGAGGCCAAGTGCGGCGGCAACTATGGCGCGGCAAACCGCGCCGGGGAACGCGCCATTGCGGGGGGCTACTCCCAGGTGCTCTGGCTGGACGGCGTTGAGCACAAATATGTGGAGGAGGGCGGCGGCATGAACGTTGTCTTCAAGATTGACGGCAAGGTCGTCACGCCCAAGCTGACCGGTTCGATCCTGCCCGGCGTCACGCGCCGCTCCTGCCTGCAGCTGGTGAGAGACTGGGGCATGTGCGTGGAGGAGCGGCTTCTCTCCGTAGAGGAGCTGTTTGCCGCCGCGGCCGAGGGCAGGCTTGAGGAGGCACTGTGCGTGGGCACCGCCGCCGTGATCTGCCCCATCGGTTCCCTGACCTACGGGGGGAGGGAATACGTCATCAACGATTCCAAAATCGGGCCCCTTGCCCGCCGCCTTTATGACACCCTGACCGGCATCCAGTGGGGCACCATGCCGGATCCCCACGGCTGGACCTGCGAGATCTGATATTGCCATATACTATATATAATGTAGTAATGCATACAGTGCTGCCCTAAACTGACATTGAAAAAACCCGGAATCATCCAGATTCCGGGTTTTAAAAAGAAAAATGGAGCAGAGGATCTGACTAATTTTCGCTGCTGCTCAGGTATGCCCGCAGCTCTTTCAGCCAGCCGGGGATGAAACTTCCCACTGTCCGAAGCTCTCCGTTCCGATATTCCGCCACCAGCACAAAGCCATTGTCATTGTCGTAGAACTCTGCTTCGTCACAGTATGGAAGAACCTTTGACACAGCCTCCCAACGGCCTGCAAAGCGGCGCTCCACATCCGTGGCGGGAATATTATGCCCGCCGCGTTTTACCCGGTTGGCGATCCGTGAGATGCTCTCTGCGGCGCTGTCCAGACCGATATAGTACAGCTGCACCCGATATCCCTTCTCCGCCACTGCCTGTATGGATATTTTTACAAATTCCGGCGGAAAATGCGGGAAACATGCATTTGAATTGCATAAATTTTATCATGAAATGTATATCCGGAGAATAAATCCTTGATTTTTGCCACTATAAGGTGTATATTGTGAATATTAATTCACTTTTTGCAATACATTGTCGGCAGAACGGCAGCAAGGAGAGCAGGAAATTATGGTGCGTGTATTCATTGACGGCAGTGCCGGCACAACGGGGCTGCGCATTCACAGCCGCCTGCGGGAGCGGGAGGATATCTCCCTTGTGGAGCTTCCGGAGGACCTTCGAAAGGATCCGTCGGCGAGGCAGGACGCGCTGCGCAGCGCGGATATTGCGTTCCTCTGCCTGCCGGATGAGGCGGCCAGAGAGGCGGTATCCCTGGCGGGGGACGCACAGACGGCCATCATCGACACCTCGACGGCACACCGCACGGCACAGGGGTGGGCGTACGGCTTCCCGGAGCTGCAGGGGCGGCGGGAGGAAATTTCACATTCCAGGCGGATTGCCAATCCCGGCTGCCACGCCAGCGGCTTCATTGCCCTGACGGAGCCCCTGGTACGTATGGGCGTGCTGAAGCGGGATGTACCGCTGACGTGCTTCTCCCTGACCGGCTACTCCGGCGGCGGAAAGAAGATGATCGCCCAGTACGAAGCCCCTCAGCGGGACCCTCTGCTGGAGGCGCCCCGGATGTATGGCATATCCCAGCAGCACAAGCATCTGCCGGAGATGGTAAAGATAAGCGGACTGGCGGTTCCGCCGATCTTCTGCCCGATTGTCGCGCCGTTTTATTCCGGCATGGAGGTCACTGTGCCTCTGTTCGGCGACTGGGTGACAGGGGGCATGCAGGCGGTACGGGAGATTTACGCTGACTATTACAGCAGCGGTCTGGTGCATTTCTGCCCGGAGGCGGACGAGAGCGGCATGCTCTCTGCGGCGGCTTTTGCCGGAAGGGACGATATGCAGATCATCGTTTGCGGAAACGAGGAGCGGATGCTGCTCGCGGCGCGGTTTGACAACCTCGGCAAGGGTGCGTCCGGCGCCGCCATTCAGAATATGAATCTGCTGCTGGGACTCGATGAGTCGACCGGGCTGAACGTTCTATAAATACAGGGGGAGATTTGCATGGAAATGAAACTGATTCCCGGCGGCGTGTGCGCCGCGGCGGGCTTTACGGCAAACGGAATTCACTGCGGCATTCGCAAGAGCAGAACCAAGCGTGACCTTTCGCTGATTTTCAGTCAGGTTCCCGCCTCTGCGGCTGCCGTGTATACCACCAATCTGGTAAAGGGTGCGCCCCTTGTGGTGACGAAGGAGCATCTGTCAAATGGTGTCGCCCAGGCGATTATCTGCAACAGCGGCAACGCGAACACCTGCAATGCCAATGGCGTGCAGATTGCCCAGGAGATGAGCGGCCTTGCGGCCTCGGCCCTGCATATTGCGGCGGAGGATGTGGTGGTTGCGTCCACCGGCGTCATCGGTCTGCCGCTGGACATTGCGCCCATTGCCGCGGGCATTCCTGCCCTTACGGCGGGGCTGACGGCCCAGGGAAGCGACCTGGCCGCTGAGGGAATTATGACCACCGACACTGTAAAGAAAGAGGCTGCGGTGGAATTTTCCGTGGGCGGAAAGTGCTGTCATATCGGCGGCATTGCAAAGGGCAGCGGCATGATCCACCCCAACATGGCGACCATGCTGGTCTTTATCACAACCGACGCGGCCATCTCCCCTGCCATGCTGCAGAAGGCACTTTCCGGGGATATCGGGCGTACCTTCAACATGGTCAGTGTCGACGGCGATACCTCCACCAACGATATGGTTGTCGTGCTTGCGAACGGCCTTGCCGGAAATGCGGAAATTACTGCCGAGGGCGAGGATTTTGCCGCCTTCATGAAGGCCCTTAACACGGTTACGGTGCATCTTTGCAGAGCGATCGCCGGCGACGGCGAGGGCGCGACCAAGCTGCTGGAATGCAAGGTCAGGGGCGCGGCGGATGAGCAGACCGCGAAAATTGCCGCAAAGAGTGTGATCTGCTCCAGCCTGACGAAGGCTGCCATGTTTGGCGCGGATGCCAACTGGGGGCGCGTCCTCTGCGCCATCGGCTACAGCGGGGCGAAGGTGGATGTCAACAGAATCGATGTCGCCTTCAAAAGCGCCAAGGGAGAAATTACGGTGTGTGTTGATGGGGCCAGCGTGAATTTCTCTGAGGAAAAGGCCAAGGAAATCCTGCTGGAGAAGGAAATCGAGATACTGGTTGATTTAAAGAGCGGTGCATGTTCTGCCACGGCCTGGGGATGCGACCTGACATATGACTATGTGCGCATCAACGGTGACTACCGCACATGATGGAGGGGCGCAAATGCATACCGATTTTACGAATATTGAGCGTGCGGAGGTCTTAACCCAGGCACTTCCGTATATCAAGCGCTACACCGGCAAGGTTGTGGTAGTCAAGTATGGCGGCAACGCCATGGTAAATGAGCAGCTCAAGCAGCAGGTGATGCAGGATATTGTCCTGCTGTGGCTGATTGGCGTCAAGGTCGTGCTGGTGCACGGCGGCGGGCCGGAAATCAACGACCTGACGGCGCGGCTCGGGAAGAAGCCGGAGTTTGTGGATGGCCTGCGCGTCACCGATAAGGAGACCGTGGACATCGTGCAGATGGTGCTGGCGGGGAAGGTAAACAAGACCCTTGTCAATCTGCTGGAGATGCACGGCGGCAAGGCAATCGGCATCTCCGGTATGGACGGGCGGCTGATTGAGGCAAAGGTGAAAAATGAGAAGCTGGGCTTCGTTGGGGAAATTACGCATATTCACATCAAGCCGGTGGAGGATCTGCTGGAAAAGGGCTACATTCCTGTGATTTCGACATTGGGCTGCGACCGGAAGGGCAATACCTACAACATCAACGGCGATACCGCCGCCGCCCATATTGCAGGGGCCCTGAACGCGGAGCGCCTGATATTGATGACGGATGTTGCAGGCATCCTGCGCGATAAGGATGATCCCGCGACGCTGATTCCCGAGCTGACCATTGCCCAGGCAGAGGAACTGTTTCAGAGCGGCGTGATTTCCGGCGGCATGATCCCCAAAGTGGAGTGCTGCGTGGAGGCCATCGGCAAGGGCGTGAAAAACGCGATCATTATGGACGGGCGTGTATCCCACGCAATTTTGATGGAGCTTTTGACCGACGAAGGCGCCGGTACCATGGTAACGGGAGGAAGCAATGAATAAGGATCAGCAGCGCGACCAGACCTATGTCGCGAATACCTACGCGCGTTTTCCCATAGAAATTGTCTCCGGAAAGGGCTCCCTTGTGTATGACAGCGAGGGAAAGCGCTATATTGATATGGGC
>CAVIFH010000081.1:0-8012 GCA_963641615.1 bacterium
CAATAGATCCGTCGGTGAAGTATATTTATCCAGTACCAGCTGCACGTCATGCTTCTGAAAGCACACCTCCAGAGACGATGCAATCATATTCATGGACATTTCCTCATCGTCGCATATCGCCGCCCAGCATGTCTTCATGCCTTCGCACCATCCTTCCCATACATCATATCCAGCATCACTTCCGCGATAAACCTGTCATTTTGAACATCCGTAAGAAAATGGCCGTTATATTTCTGCGCCAGCTTGCGTACAATCTGCGTCCCTATGCCGTGGTCCTCCGGCTTTTCTTTTTTGGTGCGGAGGGAAAGCACTTCCTCTGCCGCTGCCGTATCCGGAAGCCGATTCGTTACGCAGATGTACAGATATTCTTCACGAAGATTCATCTGCACCGTAATATCATCCGTAATCCCATAGCGCTGATCTGCTTCAATGGCATTGTCGATCAGATTGGATATCAGTGAAAACAGTTCGCTGCTGTCAAAGGGAAGCACCGGCGGAACAAACAGGGTATGCTGAATGCGTATACCCGCATCATGGGCCTTCGAAGCCTCCGCTGTCATAATGGCACTGATATCCCGATTCCCGCAGTCCACGTAAAACGACGGCGTGAAATTATGGGGTGAAAAGGACTCCAGTGCCGTATTCAGCTCCTCATACCGCTTCTCATGCAGCAGGACCCACATAAACGTATATTTGTTTTTCAGCTCATGGCGAATCCTGCGCAGCTCCTCCAGATTGGATTTGCTCAATGCAATCTGCTCCGCGCCTGCATGCATCATCTGGTTTTCAATTTTCAGCCGATAGCTCTCGTTTCGCTCCGTGCAAATAAAGTAAACAGACAGATAACACACAAACACAAAGGTAATCAGGACTACGTAAACGATCACACTGTAAACGCCTGACATCAGAATCACTGTATCCAGCAGCTGCATGGTTAAAATCATCAGAATCGTCACTGTATTCGCGGTAACGATCAGAATCTTCCCGAACTTTGGAAAATCCGGAACATCTACAACGGAAAATTTCTGCTGAAACAGCGCCATGCCGAGAACCATCCCATAAATCAGCACCAGCAGCGGAATGGTAAGCCCTGAAACCATCTGGTCAACCAGATGTCCCAGAGAATAGCTTAAATTCACACAAACATCTATCGTTGCCAGAATTGTTCCGGCCATTACTGTCTTGATTTCCCGGGAATACCTGCATCCAATGAGGGAATATCCGACGACAATAATCGTATTGCGCACATACTCTGCCAGAACCAGAAGGAAAAGCGGAGAATTCAGGCTGTTAAGCAGAATTGTTGCCGCCGCAGACAGTAAAATGGAAATCATTTCCACCAGGGCCATCTTTCCGATAAGCTTCAGCCACTCGCGAGATCCCTGCCCTTTTACCGGCGGACTCAGGACATATACAACAGAAAATGACACAATTGCGGATCGGATCAGGAAATTATCAACGTTTATCGCATCAATCAGTGTGCTGAAAAAACTGTTCATACTTTTTTCTCCACCTGCAGAATGCCGTTTTTCGCTGTACGGCATGATCTTGCCTTTTCATAATGGTATCATTTTTTCCTGATTTTTTCAATTGTTTCCCGCAATTGATGTCTTAAAAGCCGGCTGTATTTTCCCCGCAACCGACTGTTGCATGGATATTTTGCAGATCAATATGTCTCGATTCTGTCCAGATATGGCTGCCACGGATTTTCCTCGCACCCTGCGCCGTCCCGATAGAGGCTGTAGCTGTCACGAGGAACATAGATTTTCAGGCTGTCTGCCCCCCGGAAGGGCTCCTCTCCCAGCGAGCAGACTTTCTCATTGTGGGTAAGCACCAGCCGATTCAAATTCGGGCAGTTTTCAAACGCGCCATCCGGAATGGCTTCGATACTCTCCGGCAGTGTCAATTCCTCCAGCTTTTCCGCACCGGAAAATGCATCTGATGCAAAGGCAACTACCGGTTTCCCGTCAACATTTTCCGGAACAGCCAGGCTTTCTTTCTCCATGCCTGCTTCCGTCAGGCCCGCCACGATCCATCCGCCATGGTATTCCTCCAGGAGAAAATCCGATGTATCACTGCTTTCTTCTGCAGTCTGATAAATAGATTCCGGCATCTGAGGCGTCTCAAAATCAGGCTCCTGGTAAATTCCCTGCTCTGCCAGCAGATCACAGACCAGCATATGGGTTCGCAGGCGGCTTCCCGGGGTATTCAGGTGGAAGTTGCTGTCATAGAACCAGCCGCTGTCCATAATCAGCTTCCCCGGATCCGAAATAATTCTGCAGGAGAAGGTTTCCGCACAAACGGTGTAGAATGCTTCCAGCCCTTCTTCCCAATTCTCTTCCAGCGCAAGCCGGTTCACCGGGCTGAAGCTGAGATAAACTGCCGCCCCCCGCTGCTCTGCAATGCTGATAAAACGATTCAGCCGCTCCGCAAATTTCCCTTCTATCGCAACAGAAGAAAAGTCCACCATTTTGCTCGTGTCAAACCCAAGAGCCATGGTGTTGCCCGCACGGTCATACGTAAGGCTGCAGTTTTCGTCAAAGGATGACCTGGCATAAACGCCCTCTGCCTTTGGATAATTCCCGCTGCGTACAATCTCCGCCCGCTCCTGTAAATACGGAATGTATGATCCCGCAAGAGCACTTTTCTGATCAGAAGAAAGAATCGTCAGCAGCCATGGATCCGACTCCGCGCACTTCCAAAAGGCCTGTGCACCAAAATAGGCAGAAAAGGTTTCCGATGACGGCTCAATGGCCAGCACCACAATGTCCCCTTCGCCAAGATACGGCTCCGACAGGCTGAGCATGGCGTCCGTTCCTACGGCGGCATACAGCCCCATAGGGCACACCGTATAGCCCGGGAACTCCGACTCCAGCTGCTCCACGTCAATGCCGAAGGCTACGCTGCTGCCGCCAATCAGCACCAGCTTTTTTCCCTGTGCGTTCCGCAGGCGGCTGACCATCGCCGGAAGCTCGGCATAGTAGCTTTCACCGTAGAGCCTCGGCATGCTCGCCCCGGCTATAAGCAGCCCCACCGGCAGGAGCAAAATGCACAGCACCGCACCTAAGCAGCGGAAAAACATTTTTTTATTCATGCCGCGCCTCCTCAGAACTGGAAATAGGCAAAGTCCGCATTTCCCTGGGTCGCCAGCAGTGCAAAAACGCAGCAGCCAACCAGCAGCACCCCATATACATAGCTGCTCAGGGGCAGCGGATCACGCTCTGATTCTTCCAGCGTCAGCGGATAAATCAGGTATGTGCAGACAAGGATCATGCCCACCCGCAGTACATCCGGTCCGGTCATTCCCAGCGTTTCAAATGCATCGGCCAGCCCGCCGCCGCGGGTGAAAAGCCCTCCCACGAGCCCGATTGCCTGGGAAACACTGCCGGAGCGAAACAGCAGCGCCGCCGGAATATAGATCACAAACATCATGCACTGCCGCAGCAGCCGGAAAGCACCGCCGTGCGTGTCCACGCCTCTGGCTTCAATTGCCTTCAGAGCCGGTTTTAAAAATACTCCCTCCAGCGATACGAACATTGCCGCGTACAGCCCCCACAGCACATATGTCCAGTTGGCCCCGTGCCACAGGCCGCAAAGCGCGAATACAATCACCGTATTGCACACCCGTCTCCACTTTCCCCGGCGGCTGCCGCCAAGAGGGATATACAGGTAGCTTGTAAACCACCGGTTCAGGCTGATGTGCCAGCGCCGAAAAAACTCCCCGTAGCTCTGGGAAAGATAGGGCCTGTCAAAATTGCGCATAAGCTTCACGCCCATAAGGCGCGCCGCTCCCATGGCAATCTCGGAGTAGCCGCCAAAATCGCAGTACATCTGCACACAGAACAATGCGCCCCCAAGGAAAATGGCCGGAGCATTCGCCGTATCTGCCGAGGCAAACATCCAATTCACATAAATACCACAGGTATCCGCCACAACGCATTTGCGGAAGAAGCCGGAGAGCAGTAAATTAATGCCCATTTTGGCATCCGTGCAATTCATCCGGTGCTCCTCCCGCAGCTGGGGAAGCAGATTCTCCGCACTCTCAATGGGCCCCGCCACCAGCTGTGGAAAATACGATACAAACAATGCATAGTAGCCGAAGTGCCGCTCTGCCGGAAAATCTCCCCGATACACATCAATCACATAAGACAGAGTCTGAAATGTATAGAAGGAAATGCCCACCGGGAGCAAAATATCCATATCCAGCCGATAATTTTTCTGTGCCAGACGGTTCACCACAGACAAAATGCTGTTTGCAAAGAACGTAAAGTATTTAAACCAGGCCAGGACCCCCAGACACACTGCAAGGGTAAGCACCAGCCAAAGCTTTTTATATTTGGGCTTTTCTTCAACAAGGATCGCCGCCAGATAGGAAATCGCCGTCGTTCCAAAAATCAGACCCGCCAGGCGGAAATTCCAGCACATGTAAAAATAATACGAGGCCGCCAGCAGCACCATCCAGCGAAACTTATGGGGAATTCCCCAGTAAAATACCAGTACCACCGGCAGGAAAATAAGAAATTCCACAGAATTGAAATTCATTTTTCTTTCCTCCCGCACCCGGTCAGGCACTGGGCAAAAAATATGCACAGCACCAGCGACAGCTCCTCCAGGCTTGCCCCAAGCAGCACCGCGTATACGAGGCTTACAGCGCAAACCGCCGCCGGCAGCAGCTGCAAGGAAGCCTGCTGTATGCCGATGTGCCTGAATATGCACTGCATCAAGAAAGCAAACATCAGTGTACACACCAGCGTCGGACTGCTCAAAATTACACTCTCTGCCATAGGATCTTCCTCTCTTTGCGGCTCGCAACCGTTCGTGCTTTACCATAGCACATCCGCTCCGCGGCCGTCAAGCGCCAACCCTGCAAAAGCGCGAAAAAACCGCTCCCCATAGGAAGCGGCAGCTGATGATCCGGCTGAAGGTGCAATTCTCCTGACTGGTTGGCACTCTCCTGAGGCAGCATTCCATCGCGTGCCATAAGGGGCGCCGAATAACCCTCCTCTGTAATTTCGCATTTCCCCCCTGCAGCTGAATTCAGCCGGTGACCGTGGGCACCGGCTGAACTTACTAAAGTTAGGGGAAGAGATACTGCAGGCGACGCAGACAAACCCAAGGGTGCTGCCTCAGATTCGGGCACCGAGGGTTGCGGCCATGACGGCCTTGATGGTGTGCATCCGGTTTTCCGCCTCATCAAAGACGATGGACTGCTTTCCTTCAAACACCTCATCCGTAACCTCCATGCAGGAGATTCCGTATTTTTCCTGAATCTGCTTCCCGATGGTCGTCCCGAGGTCGTGGAAGGCAGGCAGGCAATGCATGAACCTGCACTGCTCTCCGGCTGCCTCCATTAGCTTCTGCGTAACGCGGTAGGGTGTCAGGTCCGCAATACGCTGGGCCCACACTTCGTCTGGCTCTCCCATGGATACCCAGACATCCGTATAGATGACATCTGCCCCCTGCACCGCCTTTGTCGGGTCCGTCACAAACTCCAGTTTTGCGCCGGTTTCTCCCGCAATTGCCTGAGCTGCGGCAATCAGTTCCGAATTGGGGAAATACTTCTCCGGTGCACAGGCAACAAAATGCATCCCCATTTTTGCGCAGCCGACCATCAGGGAATTGCCCATGTTATAGCGGGCATCCCCCATATATACAAGCTTCTTTCCCTTCAGGCCGCCGAAATGCTCCCGAATGGTCAGGAAATCCGCCAGAATCTGCGTCGGGTGGAATTCATTTGTCAGGCCGTTCCAAACCGGAACCCCTGAAAATTTTGCCAGATCCTCCACAATGCTCTGACCATAGCCGCGGTACTCAATGCCGTCATACATCCGCCCCAGTACCCGTGCGGTATCGGCAATGCTCTCCTTCTTCCCGATCTGGGAAGCGGACGGATCCAAAAATGTGCAGTTCATGCCCAGGTCATAGGAAGCCACCTCAAAAGCGCAGCGGGTGCGTGTAGAGGTCTTTTCGAAAATCAGCGCGGTGTTTTTCCCTTCACAAAGCCTGTGAGGAATTCCGTTTTTCTTTCTGCGTTTTAACTCTGCCGCAAAGTCCAGCAGGTACGCTATCTGCTCCGGTGTAAAATCCAGCAGCTTTAAAAAGCTCTGTCCTTTTAAGTTTTCCATTTTCGTTTTTCTCCTTATTTTGCTCTGACTCTGGTATTCATCTTCTTTTCAAGGCGCTTCAGCACCTGTGTCATGCCAAGCACCATAATCAAATAAGTCAACGCAACCGTCAGCAGCGGGTTTACGGCATCATAGGTGTTGTTCCGAACCAGATTTCCCGCCCTTGTCAGGTCCGTCACCGCCACATATCCCGCTACAGAGGTCTCCTTCAGCAGGGCGATCAATTCATTGCCGATAGCCGGCAGGATATAGCGGATGGCCTGAGGAAAAATAACCTTGCGCATGGTCTGCAGCCGCGACAGTCCCAGGCTGCGGGCGGCCTCTGCCTGCCCTGCGTCCACCGCGTTGATGCCGCTTCGCACGAGCTCCGCCATATACGCGCCGGAATTAATTCCGAATGTCAGGATTGCAACGGACACGCCGTCTGCCGATGTCAGAATGATGAAGTAAAAAACAAGCAGCAGCACAACCATAGGAATGCCGCGTATCACCGTAACATAGATATCGCATATGACGGCAAAGGGTTTCCATACCGTTGACTCCTCTGCGAAGTACTTAACTACCGCAATCACCGTGCCGATCACCACGCCGATCATCAGCGCCCCCAGGGTAATGATGACCGTGTTCTTAAGTCCCTCCAGCATCATGGTGTAATAGCCGGTCTCAATAAACGTTTCCTGCAGCTTTTCAATCCATGCCGACATCTCTCAATACTCCTCCATTGTTACACTGAAACGACGCGCAGGAGTGCCCACTGTACGCGGCACTCCTGTTGCTGCTGTCTCTTTTTTTTCTTTATTGCGCTTCGCTTTCCGGTGCAGTAAACGGAGCTTCATATTTTTCGAAAATGCCTGCAATTGTGCCGTCGCTCTGCAGCTTTGCGAGGATCTCATTTATCTTTGCGATGGTATCTTCGCTGCCGAACGCCATTGCGAACGCATAGGGCTCTGTGGTCATGGGCTCATCCAGCACAACGAGCTTCACATCGTTTTCCTCGTTGTAGGCCTTCACCATGTCCGCGGCGGTCAGATCATCAATGACCCATGCGTCTACCTTCCCCTGCACCAGAGCCGCCTCTGCATCGTTGTTTGCCTGGAAAGAGGACACTGTGTAGCCGCTCTCATTGCAGAAGGTTTCCGCTGTGGTGCCGGTCTGTACAGACACCGTCTTCCCCTCCAGATCTGCCTTACAGGTGACAGCGCTGCCCTCAACTACCACGATGGCCTGTGCAGCCAGGCAGTAAGGATCCGTAAACAGGACGTTCTTCTGACGCTTTTCCGTAACGGAAATGCCGGAAGCACCCAGGTCAAATTTTCCTGCCTGAACGCCGGGCAGAACCGAGTCAAAGTCCATCTGCTGAATATCGAGCTCTACGCCCAGCTCTTCGCAGACCAGCTTCAGAATATCGATCTCAATGCCCTGCACTTCTCCGTCAACCAGAGACTCAAAGGGTGGGAAATCCGGGCTTGTCGCAATCGTAAGCTTCCCGGCCTTCTGAATTTTGGAAAGCGGGGAGCCCTTTGTGCTCCCGCAGCCTGTCAGGACAGCCGCAAGCATCAGCATTGCAGCAAGAAACGCAAATATCTTTTTCATATTTTTCTATTCTCCCTTCTCAAGTAAACAAAGCATTTCACGGACATAGCATATCTGGTCTTTTACCGACGAGATGCTGGTGCCCCCAAGACTGATTCTCTTTTCAACGCACGCGGTCAGATCCACCGCTTCGTAGACATCCGCTTCAATCAAATCGGACTTTTTCCGGTAGTCTTCCAGTGGATAATTTTCCAGGACCAGATTCCGCGAAATGCAGTCCGCTACAATCTCACCGGAAATTTTGTACGCCGCACGAAATGGCATGCCCTTTCGCACAAGATAGTCCGCCAGATC
>CAVIFH010000082.1:0-7972 GCA_963641615.1 bacterium
AAAGAAGAGCTTCGCCGGTGCGGGAGCCTGATCATGCAGTGCGCAGAGGAGACGCGTGTAGAGGCAGGAGGCTGCCTTGCTGTTGACCGCAATAAATTTTCCGCACTGGTTACGGAAAAAATCCGCTCCTGCCCCAACATCCGCATTATCTCCGAGGAAGCAACAAGTGTACCGGATGGCCCCGTAATTATCGCGACCGGGCCGCTGACATCGGATGCTTTTTCCAAGGCAATCGGAGCGTATTTTGGGGAAGAATACCTGCACTTTTTCGATGCAGCAGCGCCGCTGGTTACCGCAGAATCCGTAGATATGGACTGCGCCTGGTGGCAGTCCCGCTATGACCGGGGAACTCCGGATTATGTTAACTGTGCTTTGGACAAGGCACAGTATGACCGGTTCGTACAGGAGCTGGCCAATGCGGAGGCTGCGGAGGTACACGGCTTTGAAGACAACCGTGTTTTTGAAGGATGTATGCCGGTGGAAGTAATGGCGCGCAGAGGGCAGGAGACCCTGCGCTTTGGCCCCATGAAGCCGGTAGGGCTGGTAGATCCCAAAACGGGCAAAGAGCCCTACGCCGTTCTCCAGCTGCGGCAGGATAACGCGGAAAAGAGCATTTTTAATCTTGTCGGATTCCAGACACATTTGAAATTCGGCGAGCAGAAGCGGGTGTTTTCCATGATCCCGGCTCTGCAGAATGCAGAATTTGTCCGCTATGGTGTAATGCATCAGAATACATTCCTGCAGAGCCCAAAGCTTCTCGACAGATATTATGCCGACCGCCGCAACCCCCTTGTCGCCTTTGCGGGACAAATGACCGGTGTGGAAGGGTATGTTGAGTCCACCGCATCCGGCTTTCTTGCCGCGGTGGCAATGGCCGCCAAGGTGCTCGGGAAACAGCCGCCGGAATTTCCGAAGGAGACAGCCATTGGCGCCCTTGGGTACTATATCAGCAGCCCCGGCATTGAAAATTTCCAGCCAATGAATATCAATTTCAGCATCATACAGCCGCTGGAGCAGCGAATTCGCAAGAAATCAGAAAAGAATCTGGCAATTGCCGCAAGATCCTTAAAAATCATTGATGCACTTGTCACCGGAGGAATTTAGAAGGAGCAGGAAAATGAAAATCATTCTGGACGCAATGGGCGGAGATCACGCTCCGGAAGCCGCCGTTCTCGGAGCATTTGACGCTGTAAAAAAATACGGCCTGGAGGTTACGCTTGTGGGCCGGGGCGAAGATATTCTGGAAGTGATGCGCCGGAACGGTATTTCTGATCTGCCCGACGGTACAGAGATTTTCAATGCTGACGACGTGGTAGACATGCACGACGACCCTGCGGCAGTGATCCACAAGAGGAAAAATTCCTCCATGATTGTGGGGCTGCGCCTTCTGGCAGAAGGGAAAGGGGACGCCTTTGTATCTGCCGGGTCAACCGGTGCGCTGCTTACCGGCGCTACGCTGCTGGTCAAGCGGATAAAGGGCATTCGCCGCGCTTCCATGGCTCCGGCAATGCCGAACAAAAAGGGCGGCAAAACCGTGATCTGCGATTGCGGCGCAAATGCAGAATGTACGCCGGAGTTCCTGCTTCAGTTTGGTCTGATGGGTTCAACCTATGCGAAGAATGTATTGGGAATTTCGCAGCCCAGAGTTGGTCTGCTGAATATCGGAACCGAAGACACGAAGGGAACACAGCTTCAAAAGGACGCCTATGCACTTCTGACGGATGCGGACCGCAGCGGTCTGATCCATTTCATCGGAAATGTGGAGGGCAGAGACGTTCCTCTCGGAGAAACGGACGTTGTCGTGTGTGATGGGTTTACCGGAAATGTGCTGCTTAAGTCCATTGAAGGAACAGCAATGTTTATGGGCAGCATGATGAAAAAAATGTTTAAAAAGAATTTGTTCAGCAAGCTGGGGTATTTGCTGTGCGCCTCCGGTGTGAAGGACATGATGAAGCTGCTTGACTATCGCGAGATCGGCGGCACGCAGTTTCTTGGAATTAAAAAGCCGGTTATTAAGGCACACGGAGCATCGGACGCACTTGCTTTCTGCAACGCGCTGAAGCAGGCTGCGCAGGCAGCCCAAAACGATATCACGCCTGAACTGGAATCCGCACTTCAGCTTCTGGCAAAGGCAAAGGAGCAGTCATGATTAAGGATTTAGAGGCGGCAATTGATTACCGATTTCAAAACATTTCTCTCTTGCAGAATGCGCTGACGCATTCATCCTATGCAAATGAGCGGTGGCACAACAGTCTGCTGAGCAATGAACGGCTGGAATTTTTAGGCGACAGTATTCTCGGCATGGTTGTGGCAGAGTTTCTTTACCGCAATTTCCCCGATCGGCCGGAGGGGGAGCTTACACGCATGCGGGCTGATATGGTATGCGAAAAAACGCTGGCATCAGTTGCCAATACCATCCACCTTGGGAACCATCTGATGCTCGGACACGGTGAGGAGCAGGGCGGCGGCCGAACCAGAGATTCCATTTTGGCGGATGCGGTAGAGTCCGTCATTGCGGCGTCGTTCCTGGATGGCGGGATGGAGGCAGCGCAGAAATTTATTCAGCGCTTTATTCTGGTGCAGGTTCCCGTAACCAAGCTGCACAATGCAGATTATAAAACCCAGCTTCAGGAGCTGGTGCAGCAAAAGCGTGACCAGATGCTTGCCTACCATCTGACAGGAGAATCCGGTCCTGACCATGATAAGCAATTTGACGTTGAGGTCACCCTCAACGATGCTGTTGTCGGGAAGGGCCGCGGAAGCAGCAAAAAGCGGGCCGAGCAGGATGCTGCGCACAACGCCATCTGTACTCTGTTTCCCGAAAAGGCCTGACTTAAGAAGAGGGACATCATGGATGAGAAGCTGAAAGAGGTATGCGCCGCCTTCCGTATTCCGGGGGTATACATTGGTTATGAAGCCATTCAGGTGGGGAATGTCAACCGCACCTATAGAGTTGATTTTCTGCAGGAAAACGGGAAAGCAAAATCCTTTCTGGTACAGAACGTCAATACATACGCATTCCGCAACCCCATTGGGCTCATGAACAACATTGATCTGGTTACCGAACACATCCGCAGGAAGACACCCAATAAGTGCAGCCTGCATTTTCACCACACCTCAGAGCGGAAGACATATCTGATGGAAGGTGAAAATTTCTGGAGGGTAACGAATTATATTCACTCTGCGACTTACAGTGCCACAAAGGATCCTGTGATCCTGCGCAATGCGGGGCGGGCATTTGGGGAATTCCAGATGCAGCTGATGGATTTTGACATTAACCTTCTTGTGGACACCATTCCCAATTTTCACAACACCCGCACCCGGTATGAAGCCCTTGATGAGGCAATTGCCGCAAACTCCGCAATGAGGAAAGCTTCCGCGGCAGTGGAAATTGATTACCTGCTGTCTATGCGGGACACAGCATGCCTCCTGACAGATATGGGCGCCGACGGCAGGCTTCCGCGGCGCGTAACGCACAATGACACCAAAATCAACAATGTCCTCTTCGATGTGCAGACAAACGAGCCCCTCGTTGTAATTGACCTTGATACGGTCATGCCCGGGCTGATGGGGCATGATTTCGGCGACGCGATCCGTTTCGCTGCAAATTTCGTGCTGGAGGATTCACCGGAGTATGACAAGGTTGGTGTTGATTTAGGCGTTTTTCGGGCATTTGCAGATGGCTTTTTGTCAGAAACCGGGAAAGCCATGACGCAGAGTGAAATTGATACGCTGGCGCTCAGCTGCTGCTGTCTTTCCGCTGAGCTTGCGGTTCGCTTCTTAGATGATTACCTTCGGGGAGATCCGTATTTCAAGACGCTGTATCCGGAGCATAACCTGGTGCGCACACGCAACCAGATCGCGCTGTGCAAGGATATGATGAAGCATATGGACGAAATGGACGAAATCGTGCACAGCTGCATTCAGGCATAACCCCTTCCCTGCTTTGCTTTTGCGAAGCAGGGAGCTTTTTTTGTTGCCGTATTTTACCGCATGTGGTAGAATGGGCATAAGATCAGTTTGGAAAGGAAATGCGGAAAATGCGGCTGATATGGCTCTGCAATATGGTACCGACGGCTGTCGGAGAACACATCCACTCTGCAAGAACAGGGGGAACCTGGATCGACCACGTCCTGGAAGGAGTGCAGGCAGCCAAATCGCATACACTGCGCCTGTATTGCCCCGGGGAAGTCACCTCAGGGCAGTTAGATGACCATACAGATTATGTCCTGTTTGAGGAAAAGCTGCCACGCCGCTATCACCCCGGACTCGAAGACTATTTTGCAGGGGAACTCCGTTCGTTCCACCCGGATGTAATTCACATCTGGGGTACAGAATTTGCACATACGCTCGCAATGGTCAACGCCGCCCGTAAAACAGGCCTTTCCGATCGCGTCGTTATCAGCATTCAAGGCCTTTGCGGGATCTATGCCCGGCACTACGAAGAGGGAGTGCCTAGGTGGGTTTGCCGCCGGTATTCCCTGCGGGATTTTCTGAAGCATGACAATATTACGTGTCAGCGCAGAAAATTTGTACAAAGGGGAAAATTGGAGGCACAGGCTCTGGAAAATGTCAGTCATGTTATCGGAAGAACGGATTGGGACAGAGCCATCACCGATCAGATTCACCATGGGCGTGTGTACCATTTCTGCAACGAGACACTTCGTTCTCCTTTTTATCAGGATACATGGCAGTATGATAAATGCATTCCGCACCGGATTTTTGTGTCCAGCTGCTCCTACCCGGTGAAGGGTTTTCACTATCTTCTGGAGGCTATGCCCGCAATTTTGCAGCATTATCCGGATACAACGATCAGCGTAACGGGCAGCAGCTTCCTTCAGACGTCCCTGCCAAGGAAGCTGCGTCAGGACTATTACCACCGTTACCTGAGCAATCTGGCAGCAAAGAACGGTTTAGAAGGGAAAATTCACTTTCTTGGAAGCTTGAATGCCGATCAGATGAAACGGGCCTATCTGGACGCAAATGTGTTTGCACTGCCGTCAACCATTGAAAATTCCCCCAATTCTCTGGGGGAAGCAATGCTCTTGGGGGTGCCCTGTGTCGCGGCAGACGTGGGGGGCGTAGGCAATCTGATGCACCCGGGAGAGGGCTTCCTGTACCAGTCCACCGCGCCATATATGCTTGCGGACCGCATCATACGGGTATTCGACATGCAGGAGCAGGCGGAAGACCTCGGCAGGAATGCCCGTGCCAGAGCGCGGATCACACACGACCCTGAGAAAAACCTGAGCGATCTGCTTGCCATTTATGAATCCATACGGGAAGAGGGAAATTAATTGGACCAGAACAGCTTAATCAGCGTGATTATACCTGTCTATAAAGTGGAACAATATCTTCCAAAATGCCTGGATACGGTTCTGAACCAAACCTACCGCAATCTGGAGATTATCCTTGTAGATGACGGCTCTCCGGATCGGTGCGGCGAAATCTGCGACGAATACGCAAAAAAAGACAGCCGTATTCGCGTCATTCACAAAGAAAACGGCGGTCTGAGCGACGCCCGCAACGTGGGCATTGATGCCGCCAAGGGGGAATATCTCGCATTTGCGGACAGCGATGACTGGCTGGAGCCGGATGCCTATGAGCAGCTGCTCTCAGCCGCCCGGCGGCATCATGCATCACTGGTATGCGCCGGCCGCTACGACGAGGATGACCGAACCGGAGAATGCAGGCTTGGCCTCTGCCCTGTGAAAGAGGAAATAGCAGGAGCCACGGAGCTGGTGCGAAGGATTTTTCACTGGGATCATCTGGACTCCGCCGCCTGGGATAAGCTCTACGCGCGGCACCTTTTCGATTCCATCCGCTATCCCGTAGGATATATTATGGAAGACGTGCCGACCACCTACCGAATCGCATTCCTTGCAGGCGGAGGCGTCCTGCTGCCGAAACCCCTGTACCACTACCGGCACAGGAGCGGCAGTATTACCGCGGCAGCGGCGGTATCCGAAAAAAGCTTCCATTTCCTGCGGCATGCGGAACAGATATATAAAGACATCGTCGAAAATTACCCGGAGCTTGAGCAGGACGCAAAATATCTGCTGGTGTGCGCTCTTCGCTATACGGCTGAAACAATGGAGCTGGCGGACAGCAGCTCACGAAAGGCCTTTTCCGCGCAATACCGGCACTGCCGCCGGGAACTGCTGAAGGTGGTTCCTTTTTCGTATTCCTGCGGTTATTTTTCCGGAATGGAAAAGCTGAATATCGGCCTGTGCGCATCCGGGCTGCTGCGTCCGGCATTGGACGTCCATTCATTTGTAAAAAGGTTCAGAAAAAATCCATGAAGAAATCCATCAATCGCATTGCCTTTTTTAATTTTCTCAGCGTATTGCTGCTGCAGGGGATTTCGCTGATATCCTCTCCCCTGTTCAGCCGATTGCTCGGCACGGCGGGATACGGCGACCTGTCATCATTCAGCGTTTGGGCGACCATGGTCACAACGGTACTCTCATTGCAGTCCGGCGTTACTATTGCAAATGCGCGGCTGGAATTTTCCGAAGAAGAGCAGCCAAAATACCAGTCCTCTGCAATGGCGCTTTCCATTCTCAGCTTTCTGCTGGGCGGCGGGATTCTGCTGGCACTGGCAGGACCAATTTCCGACGCTGCAAAGATCAGCAGGACTCTGCTGATCATGATTTTAGCGGAGTCCTTCGGCTCTTTTTGCGTCAGCTTTCTCAGCAGCAAATTCACCTATGAATTCCAGGCTGAAAAGAATATGCTCCTGAGCGTGCTGGCGGCAATTGCCATTTTCGGTGTCTCCCTTCTGCTCGTGCTGAATATGCCGCAGGAGCAGCGATATTTCGGCCGCATTTTAGGCAGCGTTCTGGTCTATGGTGTCATCGGAATGATCGGGTGCGCCTGGATCCTCTGCAGGGGGAAGACCTTTTATCACCCGCAATACTGGAAATTCTGCCTGCTCATCGGTGTGCCGCTGGTATTTCAGAATCTGGCCTATTCCATATTGGGCAGCAGCGATGTTCTGATGCTGAAGCAGATGAAAAGTGCGGAAGATTCCGGCATCTACAGTCTCGCATTTACGCTCTGCTCGGTAATGTACACGCTGTACAATGCAATTAATACCAGCTGGGTTCCCTTCTTTTACGATGATATGAAGCAGCACAATCGGGATAATGTTCTGAGCCAGAGCAGGAACTATATTGAGCTGTACAGCGTCCTGTCAATCGGCTTTATTCTGCTTGTGCGTGAGGTGTATCATATATACGCGGGAGCGAGCTTCTGGAGCGGTATTGAACTGATGCCGTTTTTCGTTGCAAACTACTACGGGAACATGCTGTGTACATTCCCCGTAAATTATGAAATCTTTCGCAAAAAAACCACAACCGTCGCTGCTACAACCATCGCGGCCGCCCTTGCGAATGTTGTGCTGAACTATTTTTTTATCCTGCGTTTCGGCATGGCCGGTGCCGCCGCCGCCACCCTTCTTGCCAGAATGCTCCAGCTTCTGCTGCATGAGTGGTATTGCCGCCGCCTTTTAGGCAGGGAAGACTACCCCTTTACGATTCGGCCCGGTATCATCGGAAGCGCAGCTGTGCTTGCGGCAATCGGAATCTTCTATGCTGCCGCCGATGCGCCGTATCTTCGCTGGGGGCTTGGCGCCCTGCTCGGAATATGGGAATTGTACCGCATCCGAAAGCGCCGGAGTCTGCTGTAAGAAAAGGCAGCTCTTGATATTGATATACGAAAGGATTTTCCATGAAAAAATCAACGCTTTACCTGTTATGGGCCGTTTTCTATCTGATCTGTGCGGGCCTCGGCTTCATAGAAGAGCCTGAGGGAATGGTCCGGGCGATGCTGTTTATCGCTTCCCTGCTCTTTTTTGTCCCGCCTGCCGTCCTGCTGCACCATGGAAAAGCGCACAGAGATGACGCCTGCGTGCGCTGGATCCATTTGCTCTGCGCCGCATCCCTGGTCGCGACACTTCTTGGAATTATCC
>CAVIFH010000083.1:0-7962 GCA_963641615.1 bacterium
AACTGAATCCGTCAAAAGCGGATTACTACCGCGTAAATCTGCAGGAATATCTGGAAAAGCTGCAGACAATGGACAAAGCATATGAAAATGCAGTATGTTCTGCCGCTCTGGATACGATAATCGTGTGCGATCGTTTCCCGTTTCGCTATATGGCGGAGGATTATGGTCTGAACTACTATGCCGCATTTCCCGGCTGCTCTTCTGAGACGAGCGCCAGCTTTGAAACAATGGCTTTCCTTGCGGAAAAGGCAAAGGAACTGGCTCCAGGGGCTCTGCTGATTTTAGAGAACAGCACCACTCGCTTTGCTCAGACAGTCGCGGAAAATGCCGGCCTTTCGGATATCCCGGTGCTGGTAATGGACTCCATGCAGGCGGTGTCCGGCGAAGACGCGCAGGAAACGGATTATCTCACCATCATGGAGTCGAATTTATCGGTGCTGAAGCAGGCACTTCGATAAGGAGAAATAAGATGCCGCAGATCATATGTGAAAATGCTTCCCTCGGCTATGAAGGAAGAGCAATTGTAATCGGATTGAATTTTACTGTTTGCGCGGGGGATTACCTGTGCATTGTCGGCGAGAATGGTTCCGGGAAATCTACCCTTATGAAAACGATATTAAATCTGATCCCGTTGGTTTCCGGCTCCATTCGTATGGAAAATTTATCTGCATCCGAAATTGGGTATTTGCCCCAGCAGACCCAGGTGCAAAGGGATTTTCCCGCTTCCGTTATGGAAATTGTCTGCTCCGGCTTTCAGGGGAAACGAGCAATGCGCCCCTTTTATACCCGCCAGGAGAAGCAGACAGCGCTAATCAATCTGGAAAAGCTTGGAATGTGCGGATTTGAGCGGCGCTGCTACCGTGAGCTTTCCGGCGGCCAACAGCAGCGTGTCCTGCTGGCAAGAGCACTGTGTGCAACTGAAAAGTGCCTGCTTCTGGATGAGCCGATTTCCGGACTCGACCCGAAGGCAGCTGCGCAGATGTACGAGCTGATTGAGCAGCTGCATCAGGAAGGAATTACGGTAATCATGATTTCCCACGACGTAGGCGCCGCTTTGGCCGACGCAACCCACATCCTGCATATCGGGAAAGAACTGTTTTTCGGCACCAGGGATGCCTATCTGCACAGCGGCATCGGCCGGTCGTTTCTGGCAGAGGAGGAAAAGGAATAATGGAAACTCTGATACAATACCTCAGCTATCCCTTTGTCCGCTATGCGCTGATTGTAGGGGTTCTGACTGCCCTGTGCTCCTCACTGCTGGGGGTGACACTGGTGCTGAAACGATTCTCCTTCATCGGTGACGGACTGTCTCACGTGGCTTTCGGGGCAATGGCCGTTGCGGCAGTGTTGAACCTGACCAATCGTATGGTAATTGTTCTTCCTGTGACAATTGTATGCGCTGTGCTGCTGCTGAGGACCGGGCAGAGCACCAAAATCAAGGGTGATGCTGCCATCGCGATGATTTCTGTGGGAGCGCTGGCCTTCGGGTATCTGCTGATGAGTATGTTCAGCACCTCTTCAAACCTCTCCGGCGATGTGTGCGGAGCGCTGTTTGGCTCCACTTCCATCCTTACCTTGACCCGAGGCGAGGTGTGGCTGTGCATCATTCTGTCCATCCTGGTGCTGGCGCTGTTTGTCATGTTCTACCAGCGAATTTTTGACGTGACCTTTGATGAAACCTTTGCTCGGGCGGCAGGCACCGCTGTGGATGCAGCAAACCTGATGATCGCGGTGATTACGGCGGTGATCATTGTTCTTGCCATGAATCTGGTGGGTTCACTGCTGATTTCAGCTCTGATCATCTTCCCGGCTCTTTCTGCCATGCGGGTTTTCCGCTCTTTTTTATCCGTCACTGTCTTTTCTGCCGTACTCGGCGTATGCTGCACCTTTGCAGGCATCATTATCTCCATCCTGGCAGGGACTCCCGTGGGTTCCAATGTTGTTGCCGTGGACGTTGCCGCGTTCGCTGTGTGCGCCGGAATCGGGAAAATCAGAGGCATATAAGGGATCCTTTTCCACGCAAATAAAGCAGTCCGGAGCTCCTGTGAAGTGACTTCGGACTGCTTTGTTCATTCATGGCGTACCAGACAAACTGAAATTTACTGCGTCAGCCAGATATCCATCTCCTGTTTATCCGGCATTTCAAAGAGTGCCGCAGCCTTTTCTGCAAGTGATTCATCCACGTAGTATGTGTTTGACTCATGGGCAAGCGCAGCTGCATTTCTGCTGTGTATCCGCTCTTGCCATTGCTCAGGGTCTACATCAATGTAGCAAAAAACAGTCTCGACATTTCTTGAAGAATAAAACTGCCTTGCGTATTCTCGTTCCATTCGTGTCCAAAAGCCCCAGTCAATTACAACATTTATCCCTGTGCTGATTATCTCAAGGGATTTTTTATACAGATATGCCTTTGTCTTTTCAACGTAAGCATCCAGCCTGTCACCAGCATTTTGTCCGAATAAAGCAAGCGTTATTTCATCTACTGAAAGAATAACTGCATGATATTCCTTCCTCAGTTCATCAGCATACGTGCTTTTTCCGCTGCATATTTTCCCGCATATCAAAAACACCTTGGGCATATTATTCTCTCCTATTACACAGCGTCAAAACGGGAGCATCCGCAGCAGTTTTTATGCTGTCGTGGGTGCTCCCGTTTTTTTAACGCAGTTCTTAAAAAGACTGCCTTAATTTACTTGGTTCCGAAAATACGGTCGCCTGCGTCGCCGAGGCCCGGTACGATATAGGCATTTTCATTCAGATGGTCATCCATAGCGGCAAGATAAATTTCTACGTCGGGATGTGCCTTCTGTACAGCGGCCACGCCCTCCGGAGCGCCGATGATGTTCATCATAATGATGTTCTTGCAACCGTGCTGCTTCAAAAAGTTAATTGCAGCAACAGCACTTCCGCCGGTAGCAAGCATGGGATCTACCACGAAAACCTGACGGGACTCGATATCATCCGGAAGCTTGCAGTAATATTCCACAGGCTTATGGCTTTCCGGATCCCGATACAGGCCAATGTGACCAATTTTGGCAGAGGGAATCAGAGCAACCATGTTGTCTACCATGCCAAGGCCGGCACGCAGAACCGGGACAATCGCCAGCTTCTTGCCGGCCAGCATTTTGCATTTTGCAGTGGTGATAGGGGTTTCAACATCAACCTCTTTTACCGGCAAATTACGGGTTGCTTCATAGCACATCAGACCGGCAATCTCGCCCACCAGCTCTCTGAATTCCTTTACACCGGTGTTCTTGCTGCGCAGAATTGCCAGTTTATGCTGAATCAGGGGGTGATCCAATACGTGTACTTCTGCCATTTTTCAATCTCCTTTTTGTTGATTCTGCATTCTTTCATTTCGTTCCCGCTCGGCCTGACTTAAGCGAAGGTAATTCGGCACCAGAGAGGACGCCGGAGTACATTTGCCTTCCTGAAGCATTTGCTGAGCCTCCAGTGCTACCCCGACTGCCCGCTGATGCATCCGATGCTCCGGCGGCAGTACCAATGCGGGAACAGCTTCCGACAGGGTATTATAGCATAAAATGCTCCCGTCTCCAACTAAAAAAATAGGCTCAGATATATTTTTTACATCTGTTCCTAAATCCTCCAGGGAAATCGCCCGATCTTCACGTACTCTTGTATACTTTCCACAATCCACATGGAACAACGCGTTGTACACCTGATTTCGTCTGGCATCCATTACGGGGCAGACATAGCCGCTCCAAACGCCAAGTGCCCTGGCCATAGCGGCAAGTGTGCTGACACCGCAGCAGGGGAGCTCTGCCCCCCAGGCAAACCCTTTTGCCGCAGCAACACCAATACGAATGCCGGTAAAGGAACCCGGTCCATTTGCGACAGCAACAGCATCCAGCTGTGCGCTGTCAACGCGGCATTGCTTTAACAAATCTTCTGCCATTACCATCAGAGTCTGGCTGTGCGTCAGGCCGGTATTCTGATAAGCGTCGCCTAAAAGCTTTCCGTCCTGCATAAGCGCAGCAGACACGGCTTTCGCAGAGGTTTCAAATGCTAAGATTAAAATGATCATTTCCCCCTTCAATGGAAATATCACGGGTATCATCATCAATTTTTGAAATGGCGATCTGAATGGCGTCCTTCATGGCATCACTGACATTTTCGCTCCATTCTACTGCACACACGCCGCCCCGTTCCAGATAATCTTCCCAGCCGATATCCCACAGTTCGTCGGAGGATGCTAACCGGTACATGTCAAAGTGAAACAGAGGAAGCCTGCCATCCGTATACTCGTTGACAATGGTATAAGTGGGACTGGTTACGCTTTCCCGGCAGCCAAGGCCGCGCGCGATGCCGCGGGTAAAGGCAGTCTTCCCGGCACCCAGGTCACCTGTATAGGCAATCACAGTGCCCGGCTTCAAAAAAGCTGCCAGCGCGGCGCCCAGCTTTTCCGTCTCCTCGGGGGAGTGGGTAATATAGTGCATCATATTTCCCTTATTTCGCCTGCTTCAGCTTTTCTGCCTGATCGGCAGCGGCCAAAGCATTGATTAACTCATCCAGATCTCCATCCATTATGGAGTCGATTTTATACAGAGTCAGCCCAATGCGGTGGTCCGTAACTCGCCCCTGGGGGAAATTATAGGTTCGGATGCGTTCATTTCGCATGCCCGTACCTACCTGACTGCGGCGCATTCCGGTGATCTCGCTGCTGAGCCGTTCCTGCTCCTGCTCATAGAGCTTTGAAGCAAGCATCCGCATGCATTTCTCACGATTTTGAACCTGACTGCGTTCCTCCTGACAGGATACCACAATCCCGCTGGGCTTATGAATCAGCCGAACGGCAGAGCTTGTTTTATTAATATGCTGACCGCCGGCACCGGATGCGCGGTATACCTGCATCTCAATATCTGCAGGATTGATCTGCACATCTACCTCTTCCATTTCCGGAAGCACCGCAACAGTGGCTGTTGAAGTATGCACACGTCCGCCGGATTCAGTTTCCGGTACACGCTGTACCCGGTGCACACCGGACTCATATTTCATCCTGGAATAAGCACCACGCCCGTTAATAACAAAGTCAGCTTCCTTCACTCCGCCAAGCTCCGTATCGTTGTAATTCATCAGTTCAATGCTCCAGCCCTTGGCGGCAGCATACATGGAATACATGCGAAACAGACTGTGGGCAAACAGTGCGCTTTCCTCTCCGCCTACACCGCCGCGGATTTCCACAATCACGTTCTTGTCATCATTGGGATCCTTGGGAAGCAGGAGAATCTGAAGCTTTTCATAAAGCTCTTCTTTGCTTTTCTTGGCAGCGGCATAGGACTCCTGGCAGAGCTCTTTCATATCCGGGTCAGTCATCAGCTCCTGCGCCTCCGCCATTTCCTGCTCAGCATCGCAATAGGCTTGATACGCCTCAATAATTGGCTCCAGGTCATTCTTTTCCCGCAGCATGGCAGTGGCTTTCTTAGGGTCGTTATAGAAATCCGGCTGCTCCGACCGGGCACACAGCTCCTCATATCGGTTGGCTACGGCTTTGAGTTTGTCCAGCATTGCGATCTCCTTGTGATTTTATTAAACCGGTATTCTTTTACCGCTCCAGTGCCATAACCTTGTCAATTCTGCGCTGGTGCCGTTCTCCCTTGGAAAATTCAGTATCAAGCCAAGTATCCACAATTTCAAGTGCAAGGCCCTCACCGGTTACGGCCGCGCCAAGTGCCATCATATTGGTGTCGTTGTGCTGACGGGTCAGTCGGGCAGACATCAGGTCGCCCAGAAGGGCGCAGCGAATCCCTTTTATCTTATTTGCGGCAATGGATACGCCAATGCCCGTCGTGCACAGTACGATTCCGCGTCCGCATTCTCCAGAAGCGACAAGCCGTGCTGCCTTTGCCGCGTAGTCAGGGTAGTCACAGCTGTCCAGTGTATATGTTCCAACATCCTCTACCTCAAACCCGCGCTGCTTCAGATGCGCTGCGACCTTATTTTTCAGTTCCAGCGCACCATGGTCACATCCAACTGCAATTTTCATATTGTCCTCCTTTTACATTACATAGCCGCCGGTTACACTTAGAATGTGCCCGGTAACAAAATCCGCATCAGCCAGATACGCAATTGCCTTTGCAACGTCTGCCGGCGTTCCGTTGCGCTCCAATGGGGTCTCTTCGGCCAGCTCCGCAAGCGTAGCCGCCCCTACTTCGGCGCACATATCCGTCAGGATCACTCCCGGCGCAACCGCGTTTACGCGAATTCCACTGGGGCCAAGCTCTTTGGCAAGCGCTTTCGTCAGGGCAATTACGGCGCCCTTTGTTGCAGAGTAGGCAGCCTCGCAGGAGGCTCCGACCTGCCCCCACATGCTGGCGACATTCACAATGCAGCCCCTGTGTGTCTCTAAAAAGAGCGGCATGGCTGCACGTACAGTGTGAAAAATTCCCTTTACGTTCACATCGAATATGCGGTTCCATGCTCCCTCTGTCATTTGCGCCATGAGGCCATAATAGCAAATCCCGGCATTGTTGACAAGAACGTCAATATGCCTTATCTGAGAAAAAGCTCTCTTTACGGAATCTTCATCAGATACATCGCAGCAAATTGCGGTTGCGCCGGTCTTTTCTTCCACAGCTTTGGCAGCCTCACGATTTTTTTCGTAAAAGAAGAAAACCCGGTACCCCTTTTGAGAAAACAGTTCCACGCAGGCGGCTCCGATCCCGCGCGATCCGCCGGTAATTAATACTGTCATGGCTATACTCCCGCTCTGTATCATGTGATTGTCTGTATTTATCGCAGCAGGGAAAACGGACTGTTATGCCACAGTCCGTTGAACGTTATCTTCTTCTGCTTTTGGTGCGATGCTCGGAATATTGCTTAATGGAAGAAATCTTGCTGTCGGACTCCGACATAAAGGCTTTCAGCTTCTCCTCAAAGAGCTGATCGGCAGTTTTTGGAGCCGCATTCGGAACGGGACTGGACCGGTAGCCCTGATGTCCCTGACCTTGATTGGATCTTCCGGCAGCGGGGCGGGGGTTATTCCCGGGACGGAAGTCGCGTCTGGCGGCATCACGCTGAGGCTTTGGCTCCAGACGCTTGATGGACAGATTGATCTTCCCGTTCTCATTGCCAATGACCAGTACCTTCACATCCTGGCCTTCGGTCAGGTGCTGCCGGATATCGCTGACATAAGCATTGGCAACCTCAGATATATGCACCATACCGGTCTTGTTTTCCGGCAGAGCAATAAAAGCGCCAAAGTTGGTGATGGATTTGACTTTACCCTCTAATACAGATCCAACGGTTAACTCCATAGTTTGCTTTGTTTCCTCCATTATTTGACTTTTGCATCAATTAAAATCATATTGTCTGGGACAAGCTGCAGTTCCTCTTCAGCAATGCGTTCAGTGCTCTCGCTGCTGCCAAGGCTTTGAATATGATCTTCCAGAACATCATTTTCATATTCGATCACACCGGCCTGCGTACGCATATCTGCGGTTTCACGAGTCATCTGAACACGGACAAAGGTCAGCATGGCAAGCGCTGCAGCGGTAAGCACCAGCAAGGTGCCCAGCGCAAACTGAACGCGACGATTTCCCTTGAAGAAGAGAATCTGTACTTTTCCGATCCGAATGCTGTGCTCCGCCATGAAATCACACCTCTGTCAATGAACTTACCGATTGCTACGCATATTGTAACCTATTTTTTCCCAGATGCAAACAAAATTTTCACATTTTCAAATATTTTTTTTCGAGGTCGGCAATTGCGGCGAAAATACATGCCGATAGAAGGCCTTTGAGCAGATAAACTGCATCGAATGGGTTGCGAATATTCTTCATTGACATAAAAAAGAAAAGAAAGTAAAATGACTGCGTGTATTTGACGTGTTTTATTCCGGGAGGGACGATAATGAAGCATACATTCCGTATTCATGCATGGATAAAGCCTGTCATAACCGTTATTCTGGGCGCCTTCCTGATCTTGAATCCCGGGTCTCTTACC
>CAVIFH010000084.1:0-7926 GCA_963641615.1 bacterium
GAGTGCATCGGGAGTTTTGCGTTCATCAAAAAAAGTTTGCAATTGAGAGAATCTTTTGCTATAGTATTGACATCTTTTTGATTACCGGAGGGGAGCATATGTCAAAAAAGAAAATGGGGGATCGTTCTGACGCAGTCTGGCTGAAAGATATCCCGTCAATGAACCGCATTATGCCGAGTATTATGCCCAATCGCGCCGATAATGAGGCCTATATCAATTTCGATGTTGATTATCGCCCTGTGGAGGCATATTTACAGAAGAAGAATGAAGGAAAAACGGAAGATAAATATACTTTTTTCCATGTAATCAGCTGTGCGGCGGGAAAAGCATTTGTCCTTCGTCCGCTGATGAATCGGTTTGTATGCAATCACCGGATGTATCAGAGGAACGACATCTCTGTTGCGTTCACGGTTAAAAAGCGCTTCAGCGATAAATCAGAGGAGTCCCTCGCCTTCTTTAAATTTGATCCGAAGGACACAATGGATTCCTACCATGAAAAAATCATGAAAGTCATTCACGATACCAAGCGTGATGACATTGCAGATACCTCTACCGGAGCAATGGATCTGGTCAGCAAGCTTCCGCAGTGGCTGATCAATGCCATCGCGGCCTTCGTCCTCTGGCTGGATAAGCACGGCTGGGCACCGCAGAGTCTCATTGGCTCCGACCCGAATCATGCATCTATTTTCCTTTCCAATCTTGGGTCTATCGGACTGGAATGCGGCTATCACCATCTTGTCAACTGGGGAACAAACTCCTGCTTTATTGTCATCGGAAAGAAGCAGCTGAAGATGCAGTACCTGGAGGACGGCACCCCGGATTTACACGAGGTCATCCCCATTGGTATTACACTGGATGAGCGAATTGCAGACGGCTACTATTATTCCGGGACTGTTGCTCTTGTAAAGGAACTGCTGAGCCATCCGGAATTGCTTGACGCTCCGGCTGATACTCCGGTTGAATACAAAATCAAGCGGTAGAGATAGGTCGTCCGCGGCGGGAATTTTGGACAAATGGTATGTCGAAGGGCAGTGGAACGAACTTCCACTGCCCCCATTTTTATTTCACTGTGACGATATTACCGATCTGTCACGAGCAGGCTGTCGGATCATCTGCAGATATTTCCGCAGCATCAGCCTTCTCTATCGATAAGCTCTGACAGAAGTATATCACAACGCCGCGCTCCACGCGTAAAGAAAGCTTGAACAAAGCGAAAAAATATTACGACGGGAATGTATTGCTGATAAGAATCAGCAGCGGCAGCGCAAGTGAAAAAATGCTGATTGCCCAGGTATACATTGCTTTTCTGGAAAACATCATCAGTATGAGGCATCCGAAGGTAACAATCAGCGGAAATACCACTGCAGTACCCCTGTCGATCATTCGAAGGAAATTTCCGTTATTCTGCAGGAAAATGCCGACTTCTGACGGAAGGCGAATGCTGTTCTGATAGGCAAGGTAAAATGCGTAGATCGCTACCGGAGCAGCCATCACAATTTTCCGTGCTCTGTAAAAGAACATGATCACCGAGCCGATTGTCTTCCGTACGGAATTTTCCGCGGGTGTATCATGATCGGGTTTAAAAAATTTACTGTATGTCTTTTTTTTCATTGAAATGCCTCCCTGATTGACACAAAAACTGCAAACCAATTTACAGCTTTACCGCAAACGGCTTCATATTGTCATGGTAAATCTGATCTAACCCCTTGAGTATCAGATCTTTGTCATATATAATCTCGGTTTTGCACAAAGGAAGGACAAATTTTGCAATCCCGCCGGTTGCTATGACGGAAGCTTTATAGCCGAGTTCCTCTTCAAATCGTACAATCATGCCATCGATCATCGAGGCCGTTCCATACATGATGCCGCTGCGCATACAGTCCATTGTATTGCGTCCGATGACCTGCCTGGGGCGATCCAGCTGAAGCCCCGGCAGCAGTGCCGCCCGGGACGACAGCGCCTCCTGAGAAATTTTAACACCCGGGCAAATACACCCGCCGATAAACGCACCGGTTTTATCTACCGCAACCATCGTGGTCGCCGTGCCCATGTCCACAATAATCAGCGGCGGTTCATGCTCCCGCATGGCCCCAACACAGCCTACGACCAAGTCAGACCCCGTCTGCGACGGATTCTCCACCTTAATGTTTAGCCCTGTTTTTACGCCGGGACCGACAACCAGGCTGTCCTTCCGGGTCAATTTCCGCAAAGCAGTCTTGATGGAATTGAGTACCTGCGGCACCACCGACGAAATGATGCTTCCCTCTATTTCAGATAACCCGATGCTATGGATATCCAGAAGCATTTTCAGGTCAATTGCATATTCATCTGATGTCTTGGTTGCATCAGTCCGAAGTCTTGCTTCCAGCACAATGGCAGAATCACGAATTCCGCCGATTACAATGTTTGAGTTTCCAATATCAACAGCTATAATCATTTTTCTGCCACCAAATCCGATGCGCGAATAATACGGCACATAATATCGCGCCGATCATTCATTGTAATCACTCCGGCTCTGCTGCCGTATCCGGCAGATCCCGGATTCATAACCCACATGCCGTCATCTTCCCTGGCACAGTATGCCTCATGTGTATGCCCGAACAAGACAATATCCGCATTTACGTCCCGTCCTGCCGAAATCAGCTTGCTGAGGAATACTTTCACTCCGTGGCGGTGACCATGGGTCATAAATATTCGGATACCATTAAAGTTTTCCACACGAATTTCCGGATAATCTGCTGAAACCCAACCGCTGTCACAGTTTCCTGCCACCTGATAGAACCGAAGCTCCGGATTTTCACGCGAGAGCGTATCCGCATCCTGAACCATATCCCCCAGATGGATGACCGCATCCGGACGCACCGCGTCAATACATTGCCGTGCGAAAGAAAGCATTCCGTGTGAGTCAGACAAAACGAGAATTTTCAAACTGCGATCTCCCCTGCCCTGTTTCAATTGTATTATAGCACAAAGCTCCCGTGCCTGCCACTTATTTTAAAGCCGTTCATGGAATGCTGCCCGCAATATTCCATGAACGGCCTTTGCGATCAAATGACAAAGCCGACCTTTTTATATACCTTTCGCAAGGTCTTTTCCGCAACATATCCTGCTTTCTCTGCGCCGCTGCGGTACACCTGCTCCAGATATGCTTTGTCCTTCATAATCCGAGTGGCTTCCTCTCGAATCGGACGCAGCATCTCTACCACTGCCTCACCGACTGCCGGCTTGAACTTGCCGTATCCGCATCCTGCGAACTCCGTTTCAATTTCCTCGTAGCTCTTCCCTGTGCATGCGGAATAGATGGTCATCAAGTTGGAGACCCCCGGCTTGTTTTCCTTGTCAAAACGGACACAGTTCTCCGTATCGGAGTCGGTAATTGCGCGCTTGAATTGCCGCATGATCACATCCGGCGAATCCATAAGCAAGACTCTGCCCGTATCCTCATTTTCGGATTTCGACATCTTCGCAGTCGGATTTGTAAGGCTCATAACACGCGCCCCGACCTTAGGTACATAGGGCTCCGGCAGCTTAAACACGTCGCCGTATATTCCGTTGAAACGGCGCGCAATGGTATGGCAAAGCTCCACATGCTGCTTCTGATCCTCGCCGACAGGAACATAATCCGGCTGATAAAGCAAAATATCTGCCGCCATCAGACTTGGGTATGTAAACAGGCCGCCGTTGATATTATCCGCATTCTTTAAGGATTTGTCCTTAAACTGCGTCATCCGGCTGAGTTCTCCGAACATGGCATAGCAGTTCAGGACCCAACCTAATTCCGCGTGCTGGCGAACATGGCTTTGAATGAACAGCGTATTTTTTTCAGGATCAAGGCCGCACGCAATATACTGCGCGAGCTGCTCCAGTGTGCGGCGGCGCAGATCGGCAGGATTCTGCCGAACGGTAATCGCGTGCAGATCCGCCATAAAATAAAAGCAGTCATATTCATCACTGCGAGCCGACCAATTCTTGATTGCCCCAAGATAACTGCCCAATGTTAAATCTCCGGATGGTTTGATCCCGGAGAGCATTCTCTTTTTTACTTTTGCTTCTTCCATATCCTAGCCTCACTATTCTGCATAATTCCATTTTGTGCCATTCTAGCACATTGCAAAGTAAAAGGCAATGTAAAAATTGACAGGCGTTTCCTTTTCCTGCAATTCTAAACATAAGACAATTACAGTTGAATTTTCCCTAGTTATCATGTAAAATAGGGACTCGGTAAAGAAGCCATATTTTTTGTACAGGAGATTGTACCGCATGCTTCAAATTAAAGACCTGACCTTTGATGTAACCGAAGAAAAGGGGCAAAAGGAAATCATCAAAGGTTTGAACATGAACGTAGATGAAGGCAAGTTTATTGTCATCACCGGACCGAACGGGAGCGGCAAATCAACCCTTGCCAAGCTGATTGCCGGAATTAACCAACCCACCAGCGGCCAGATCATTTTCGACGGACAGGATATCACCCAGCTGTCCATTACCGGCCGGGCAAACCTGGGCATCAGCTTTGCATTCCAGCAGCCGGTTCGATTTAAAGGGATTACCGTGCTCGATTTGCTTCGTCTTGCCGCCAAAAAGCGTCTGAGCATCGGCGAGGCATGCAATTATCTGTCCGAGGTTGGGCTGTGTGCAAAGGACTACGTAAATCGCGAGGTAAACGCCTCCCTTTCCGGCGGCGAGCTGAAGCGAATTGAAATTGCAACCGTGCTGGCGCGGGGTTCCAAGCTTTCTATTTTTGATGAGCCGGAAGCAGGTATTGACCTGTGGAGCTTCCAAAGTCTGATCAAAGTCTTCCGCCATATGCGCGACACCATCCATGGCTCCATCATCATCATTTCTCATCAGGAGCGGATTTTGGAGATCGCTGACGAAATCATCGTCCTCTCCGGCGGCGGCATCAGCGCCCATGGAAGCAAGGAAGAAATTATGCCGGAGCTGATGCGCAGCGCTGATGTTGCGAGAAGCTGCGCAAGAGCAGAAGGAGGTGTGCAGTAATGGCACTGAATGAAGTTCAGATGCATATTCTTGAAGAGGTTGCCGACCTGCACAGAATTCCAGAAGGCGCTTACAATATCCGCTCCAACGGCACGCTGGCCGGGAGAAATACGACTGCCAACATTGATATTATTTCCAAGGCCGATGGAACCGGCATTGATATTCATATCAAGCCCGGAACCAAGAACGAGAGTGTGCATATCCCGGTAGTCGTCAGCGAAAGCGGGCTTAAGGACGTTGTATACAACGATTTCTATATCGGCGAGGACGCCGATGTGGTAATTGTTGCAGGCTGCGGCATTCACAACTGCGGAAATCAGGATTCACAGCATGACGGCGTGCATCGTTTCTTCGTGGAGAAAAATGCCAAGGTAAAGTATGTGGAGAAGCACTACGGCGAAGGCGATGGGACCGGAAAGCGGATCTTAAATCCCGTAACCGAAGTACACCTGGGTGAAGGCAGCACCATGGAGATGGAAATGGTGCAGATCAAAGGCGTGGACTCTACTCTGCGAACCACCCGTGCGGATCTTGCGGCGGGGGCTGCACTGGTTGTACGCGAGCGGCTGATGACCCATGGTGACCAACAGGCAGAGAGCGTATATATTACGGAGCTGAATGGTGACGGCTCCCGTGCTGATGTTGTATCGCGCAGCGTGGCAAAGGACCACTCCTATCAGAAGTTTGATTCCCGCATTGTCGGCAACGCAGCCTGCACCGGTCATACCGAGTGTGATGCCATCATTATGGGGGATGCACGCATTCTGGCTGTTCCGCAGCTGGAAGCAAACAACATCGATGCCGCCCTGATTCATGAGGCTGCCATCGGAAAGATTGCAGGAGAGCAGATTATAAAGCTGATGACCCTTGGTCTAACAGAGCAGGAAGCCGAGGAGCAGATCGTCAATGGATTCCTGAAATAGGCCAAGCAAAGGTGCTTAAGCTCTATGCCATTGCCTTCACATCCGCCCGATATTAAAGAATTATACTTTTATTCAAGGGGTGTGGAGTCTATGCAAGATTTGCAGCGAGAGAAATTTAAGCGTCTTGGCTTGAATATCGCCTATTATCGCAAGGCAAATGGACTGTCACAAAGTCAGCTTGCGGAGCTGATCAACATCAGCAGGACTCACATGAGCCGAATCGAAACAGCTGATTGTGCCGTTTCACTGGATGTCGTATTTGATATTTGTGATGCGCTGAAAATCAAGCCGGATAAGCTTTTCGATTTTCGCAACTAATAAAAAAGCACATCCTTACTCTTTTACGGAGCAGGATGTGCTTCTTTCTATGTTTACTTTTACCGATCGGAAGAGGCTCTTACTTCTTCAGTGCTTCCTCAACAGCCACGGCGACGGAAACGGTAGCGCCGACCATGGGGTTGTTGCCCATGCCCAGGAAGCCCATCATTTCCACGTGTGCAGGAACGGAGGAAGAGCCGGCAAACTGTGCGTCACTGTGCATACGGCCCATGGTATCGGTCATGCCGTAGGAAGCGGGACCGGCTGCCATATTGTCGGGATGCAGCGTACGGCCCGTGCCGCCGCCGGATGCAACAGAGAAATACTTCTTGCCCTGCTCAATGCACTCCTTCTTGTAAGTGCCTGCCACAGGATGCTGGAAACGGGTCGGGTTGGTGGAGTTGCCGGTGATGGACACGTCCACGCCCTCGTGATGCATGATGGCAACGCCCTCGCGGACATCGTCAGCACCAAAGCAGCGCACAGCGGCGCGCTCGCCCTCGGAATACTTGTACTCCTTCACGATCTTCAGCTCGCCGGTGTAGTAGTCGAACTTGGTCTGCACATAGGTAAAGCCGTTGATACGGGAAATAATCTGAGCAGCGTCCTTGCCAAGGCCGTTCAGGATTACGCGCAGGGGTTCTTTACGAGCCTTGTTGGCGGAACGGGCAATGCCGATTGCGCCCTCTGCGGCAGCAAAGGACTCGTGGCCTGCCAGGAAGGCAAAGCACTTGGTCTCGTCACGCAGCAGCATTGCGCCCAGATTGCCATGGCCAAGGCCGACCTTGCGGTCCTCAGCGACAGAGCCGTCAATGCAGAATGACTGCAGGCCAATGCCGATTGCTTCGGCCGCCTCGGCAGCATTCTTAACGCCCTTCTTCAGCGCAATGGCTGCACCTACGGTGTAGGCCCAGCAGGCATTCTCGAAGCAGATGGGCTGAATGCCCTTGACGATCTCATAGGGGTCGAAGCCCTTTGACTGGCACAGAGTGCGGCACTCCTCTACGGAGTTCAGGCCATACTGCGCAAGGACACCATTGATCTTGTCAATTCTTCTCTCATAACTTTCAAACAAAGCCATTACTGTGCCCTCCTCTTATTCCTGACGCGGGTCGATGTACTTCGGAGCATTCTCAAAGCGGCCGTAGTGACCCATTGCCTTTTTATAGGCTGTATTGGCATCGTCGCCCTTCTTCATGAAGTCCATCATCTTGCCCAGGTTAACGAACTCATAGCCAATGATCAGATTGTCATCATCCAGTGCAACGCGGGTAACATAGCCCTCTGCCATTTCCAGATAACGGGGGCCCTTGGACTTGGTTGCAAACATGGTACCCACCTGGCTGCGCAGGCCCTTGCCCAAGTCTTCCAGAGATGCACCGACGACTAGACCGCCCTCGGAGAATGCGGACTGGCTGCGGCCGTAAACGATCTGCAGGAACAGCTCACGCATAGCCGTATTGATGGCATCGCACACCAGGTCGGTGTTCAGAGCCTCCAGAATGGTCTTACCGATGAGGATCTCGGCAGCCATAGCTGCGGAATGGGTCATGCCGGAGCAGCCGATGGTCTCGACCAGAGCTTCCTCGATGACACCCTCTTTGATGTTCAGGGTCAGCTTGCATGCGCCCTGCTGCGGAGCACACCAGCCAATACCATGGGTAAAGCCGCTAATATCCTTGATTTC
>CAVIFH010000085.1:0-7868 GCA_963641615.1 bacterium
GGCGATACGTTTTAACACTTCTGGTTTCTCCCTTGCTGACACCGGTATATTCGATCAGACCGCACTCGACAAGAATGCCTATTGATTTCAGCACGGTCTTTCTGTCGAGACTTGTACACTCGGATAGTTGCTTGATGGACGGCCACGCTTCGCCGTTTGTGTTGGCATAGTTCGCCAGCGCGACAAGCACCAGCTTTTCCGATGATTTGATCCCACGAACCCGAAAAGACCAGTTGATCGCTTCAATGCTCATATTTCCATCTCCATCCGGTAAACAGGACATTCGTTGATTAGTTCGTTTGTACTTACAATCAGACACAAATCGAGCAATGCGTTAAACGATATGACAATCTCGATCTCGGACAATCCGGTTTTTTTTGCGAGAAATTCGTTCGACGGCATCACGAACCCTTCCGGAGCTGCGCTGTCTGAAAGACAAACCAGAAGCCACTTTTCACGGGCTGGCAAATCCTGCTCGAAAGCCCATTTCATTACTTCGACGCTCATTTAACCGTCCTCCCTATTTCTATAATCCCCGATAAAAACCACCACTCCACCGTCTTCCGGTGAGCTTCTTCCCACGCCTCAACCCGTTCCGATTTGCTCAATCGGCTCCCCTGATCGATTTCCATGTGACAGTCATTGCAGAGATAGGCCACACGGAAATCATGTGCCTTTATGCCCTTCCCCTTGCCATCCCGCAGTTGATTGCTGTGAGCGGCCACGACTGTCCCGTCATTGATACGTCCGCAGCTAAAGCAGTACGGCGCGTATCGAGCCAGATCAAGCAGTTTCCGGTTTCGGTACATCATGTGTATGCCAGTATGTTGTTGACCACGTTTTCAACATCATCGCGGGTCTGATCAACAAAAATGCGCTGCAACAGCACGTCAATGACGGCTGAATACAGCGCGGTAAATTCGTCTTCGTCCATCCGGTGAAACGCTATGCTTTTCGGCGTGACACGGACGGTTCCATCCATCCGGATTGCGGTGTCGTAATACCCGGCCAGAATCGTTATGTCGGACCGGAATTGATTGAAATTCTTGGCGACGGGCTTGCCATTGTAGAGCTTTTCCACCGGCTCCCAACGGTCAAACGCGTAGTTCAGCAACGCGAAAAACTTTCGGTGAAACTTGATGTTTCTGGCACGCGTAATGCCCGCCTTGAAGCCTTGCCCGATCTTCTGCCTGGCCAGGTATTCGGCGCTCTGTGAATCAGCGGGCACCAGCGCGCCTGTCGGGGTTTTGACGAGATAGATGTCAGCCATTGAGCACCTCCATATTTCTTTTTCTTAAGAAACTTTTGATAAAAACTCGCAAGTTGCTTCTCTATTGCGTAAGAGGTTTCTTTCTGTGTGTAATACGATTTATCTGTAAAGAATCTTTCAATACAGCGGAAAGGAACCCGAAGAAATGGACATTGATATGGAATACGTGCTCGAAGTATTGGAACAACTTAAAAACGTTTATCCAAAACCTGCGGATTTCATGGTGTGGAAAAAGTATGTTGAAAATCATGGCAAATTTGTTGCTGTCATCAACTATCTGTACGATCATCGAATGATTGACAACCGTATTGAAACCAACATTAATGGCGAATACGTTTTTGCCGGGAAAGTTGCACTTACCGGCCGCGGAATCGATTTTCTGCGTACCGATGGCGGTCTTACAGCATTGCTGGATATCACGACGATCAAACTTCATCCCGATGACCTCAACCTCATCCTTGAAAACGCAATCAATTCTTCGGAATCAACCCCTGCGCAAAAACAGACAATGCGCGATGCACTAAAACAGCTTCCTGCCGATGCCACAAAACACCTGATAATGACACTACTGGACAAGGGGGTTTCTGCTCTCCCTGCACTATTTCCGTTAATACAAACTTTCCTGCGCTGATTCCTATTTCCAATTTCTCAACGCCTTCGCGCCTGAATTTCAGATAGCCGATGCAGTGACCTTCTGTATCTTTTTCCGGTGCGAGTGCAAGACAAAATTCATCATGTTCGACATCAGCAACCAAATAGATATGGGTTGAACCCTGAAAAGATTTATTGTCATCGAGCATAAAGACATAGGGCCTTTTCGGAACAGACGAAGCACGTCTTTCCCGTACTTTTTCTGCAAATCCTCTCAATTCGGAGCCATCCCCAAAATCACTCATTCCCCCTCCAGCTTCAGATACTTCGCATGTTCGTGATCCGGCAGGTATGAACCGCGTTCGATCATCCCTCTTGCCAGTTCGATGGCTGACCGTTCTGTCCAGCCTTCATTGATGAAGTATCGGGTCAGGGTCTTTTCATCGTATGCATGGTTCTTGCCCGAAACACACTTCATTTCCCCGCCCCTAATCGTCTTCCCTCCATTTCAGGCTGTTCACGGGCCTCTTTTTCTGGAAGAGGTTTTTTAAGTCCGCCCGCATTAATAAATTTCATCCATGCTTTTGGTATCCCGAAACGACGCCATCTGGACACCGCTTGCGGCCTTAATCCACACACTTTTGCAACAGCGGTTGTTCCGCCGTTGAAATCAATGATTTTTGACGCAATCTTTTTCATGAAAAGATTGTAATTTAAGTTACTCAAAAAATAAAGCTCATTTACACAATAATGTGTAATTATCATTACATGAACACACTAGGACAAAAAATTAAAGCGCTCAGAGAGCGCGAGAGAATGAATGTCTCCGACTTTGCAAAAGCTATCGGCGTATCTCATGTTTCCGTTCTGAACTGGGAAAAAGGGGAAACAAGAAATATGAAACTTGAAAGCCTTTTAGCAATAAGCAAATTTGGAGAAATCGGCATCGATGAACTCGTAAGTGATAAACCTTTAGCGTCAACTGCGAAGAGCAAAAATGAAGCAACATTTGAAGTGTTGAACGTTCGCGCTGCTTGTGGAGACGGGATTATTAATCCTGATTACCCAGAGATTGTCAGTCGAATGGTTATGCCGATTGAAAAGGCTATGGAGTTGATCGGGAGTATCAATAAAAACGGGAGGATCAAGGTTATTGTCGCATCAAAAGACAGCATGGTTCCAACCATAAATCCAAATGATCTGCTCTTTGTTGACACGTCAATTCAAAATTTTGCAGGCGAATCAATTTACATCATCCTGCATGGCGGCGAGTTACTGTGCAAACGAATTTCCCTTATAGGGCGCAACCTTACCGTTATATCCGACAACAAAAATTATGATTCATGGCTGTGGGTTGAGCGACCGGACGAAACACGAATCATTGGCAAAGTGTTGCGCGCCCTGCCGATGAATTTCAAGAATTTCGGGAACTAACCGTTTACCACCCGACGAATCAACGATCATCGTCGGGCGGTATGGTATGGTATGGAAACAGATTGTGAGATATAACTATGACAAATGAAAACCAAGACAACCAAGAAAAACCAGAATCGAAACCAGTTACCATTCCGGCAAAAATGCCAGAAGGTCTAGCCTTTGATCATGACCCATTTCAGAATGACCACAAGCAAACCAAAAATGGGCGCGATGGACGAAATGATTAGAACCGCATTGAATGTATTGACCATCTTCTGACATGCCCTGTTGATTTCTCTGTAAGCATCGCATAGCCAAATCAACCTTGTTCTTTTGACGCGTTTCAGTTCATAGCTGTCCTGATACAAAATATCTGGCGGGTAGAATGCTGCTGCCCGCCCCTTCCCGAACAAGCAAGAAAACATCATGAAAGCACCGCAAGCAAACCAGACTGCGGCGACACAAAGCATTTCACAAAAAAATGCGGACTTCAAGCTATCGGCAATCAACCACATCGTTACGCCCGCGACGCCCGTCACAATAAGACTTGTCAACTTCTGGCATCGTTCCCTGATATTCCAGAAAGATTGTTCCTGCCGCTTTACACCCTCTTCGCCTATTCTTTCCAAAAAATCGACAAATTCATCCGACGCATTGTCGAAGTAATCTTCTTTCAATTCTTTAGCATCCATATCTCATCCTCAAAGTTGACCTGTATCAATTTTATACAACTTGAATTGTAAATTTGATTACATTTTTTGTAAATTGTACTTGCGATTTTATCATGTTGTAATTATAATTACATCGTTAAATAACTACATTGACGGGGCTGAAAATGATCACAGCAGGATACGGCGACCCGGTCACATGGGGCCCTTATCTGGGCCACCCGAACGATCCGAGAACGGATACACCGTGGGAAGACGATGAAGAAGAGGAGGAAGAAAATGAACTTTGAACAGGCAATCGTGGCCCTGAAACAGGGGCAGAGAATCAGGAAAGGAAAAGACCCATGGTACTACTGCATGGCCGGATGTGCCGGTGGATGCATGCTGGTCAAGGTGTACAAAGACGACAGTCATTCGTCAACTGCAATCCTTGCGTCTGACGACGTCTTCTCTGACAACTGGGAAATTTTCAGCGGGTGGGAAGAATGAAAAGACGCAGTCCGACAAAAGCCGAACTGCTCGCACGGATGATCAACGCGCAGTCGTGGAACGGCAGGCTTGACGAGAGCGAAAGGCGCGATCTGGGTCTTTTCGCGTGGATATCTTACGACTGGGGTAAAAAAGCCCCATGCAGGCAAGCCATCATGAACGTGATATCCGTATGCAATATCGCACTGGTGCTCGCGAACAAGGGATATCCCAACGAATACTCCGGTGAGTGCGACCATGCGTTTGCGGTGGTACTCGCCAACATGAAACTGCTGATTGTACGCGGAAAAGAAACGGGATCATGGGCCATGAACGGCGAACTGATCCGGAACCTCCCGGCAATCATCGCTCTGCATGAAAAACAGTTATCGGAAGTCAGCAGGAAGGTCATGGACGCATGTGTGAACTTTGTGAGAGACAACATATGAACCGATACATCCACCTCGACACAGCATGGCGATACATCGTCACGGCATTTTTTGCCGGTGCGGTTTTCGGCTGCCTCTGTGCATACGTCTGGACAGATGACGCACGAATCGAGCAGGAAGATCAACTCACCAGAATCAGCCGGATCGTCAAAACCCATTACGCGAAGGAGTGCAGGAAATGAACCGAACCGACTTTCTCGCCGCCCGCCGCACAGGCATCGGTGGCTCCGACATCGGCGCCATTCTCGGCGTCAGCCCATTTAAAACAGGTATGGACGTCTATCTGGCAAAAGTGGAGCCCGATCCGGCAGAAGAAGAAACCGAACTGACCTACTGGGGCCACGCGCTGGAACCCGTCATCATTGACCGGTTTGCGCGGGATCACGGCATTGCCGTCGTTCGCCCGGAGAAAATCGCCCGTCATCCAAAGCATGACTGGATGGTCGCCAATCTGGACGGAATCATTCCAGGTGACAAACCGGGTGTACTGGAAATCAAGAACGTCAACCAGTTCGCCGCGAAGAAATGGGGAGAGGAAGGCACGGATGAACTGCCGCTCACCTATGTCGCGCAAGTCGCATGGTACATGGCCGTGATGGACTATGACTATGCGATAGTCGCGGCCCTGTTCGGTGGCAACGATTACCGGGAATACCGTGTCGAGCGTGACGCAGATCTGGAAAACACATTGATCGAACGCGGCTCCGAATTCTGGAATAACCATGTCCTGAAAAGAATCCCGCCCGAACCGGAAACGAAAGGCGAACTGCTGAAAATTCTGGCCAGATCGAAAGACGACGGACAGACCGTCACCGGCGGAGAAGATGCTTTCAAGGTATGGCAAGCGATTGTCGCAGCAAAAGAGAACGTGAAGACCGCCACAGATTGTCTGCGTGAGCTGGAAGCAATGCTCAAGCAACAGATAGGAACCGCGTCACAAATTGAATATGAAGGGCACGTTCTTGCCACATGGAAAAGCCAGAAAACAAACAGGCTGGATACCAAAGCTTTGAAAGAACAGGAACCGGAAATTTATGAGCGTTTCCTGAAAACCACCGAATCCAGAGTATTGAGAATCAGGTAAGGAGAATGTCATGAGCGGAGTACAGACGTTGAAAAGCGTGGCACAGGGAAAGCCTCTGGCCGAGATGAAACCGAAAGAAAAAGTCGCTTATCTGCTGAATCTGAAAAAGGCGGAAATCGCCAAGATGCTGCCGCAGAAGATGAATGCGGAACGATTGCTGAAAGTGGCCCAGATTGCCGCGACAACGACGCCTGCACTGGCGGAATGCGATATCGCCAGTCTGGTCGGTGCTATCGGCCAGTGCGCCCAAATGGGGCTGGAACCGAATACAGTTCTCGGACATGCCTATCTGGTACCGTTCAACACCAAACGCAAGGACGCGAACGGCAAGGAACGCTGGGTGAAAAGCGTGCAGGTCATCATCGGCTACAAGGGACTGATCGATCTGGCACGTCGATCAGGGCAGATCGTCAGTATCGCCGCGCATGAGGTGTGTGAAAACGATCATTTCGAACTGGTTTACGGACTGGACGAAAAACTGAATCACACGCCAGCGATGGGGGAACGCGGAGAAGTGATCGGATTCTATGCGGTCGCCAAACTGAAAGATGGCGGGCATTGCTTCGAGTTCATGAGCCGGTACCAGATCAACGAAATCATGGCCAATACGCAGAGCAAAGGCGCGTATGGCCCGTGGAAAGACAACTTCATCGAAATGGGACGAAAGACGGTTATCCGCAGACTGTCGAAATATCTGCCTCTGTCCGTCGAATTCCAGACCGCTTCCGCTCTGGACGGCATGTCGGATGCCGGGAAGGATCAGCATCTCGATACCGTCATCAACGGCGAAATCAACATCATGCCGGATGACGCACCGGTCGTTGAGGAAACGGTGGATCAGGAAACCGGCGAAATCACGCAGGGAGAGAAAACTCCCGCCCCTATCCCGCTGACTTTCGCCAAGGTTGCTGACCAGATCAACAAGGCCGATACGCTGGATGCTCTCGATTCGGCCGCCGACGATATCCGCCGCGTTTCAGGTGAAAAATTCCAGGATGAACTTCGGGCTATGTACGAATCAGCAAAAACTCGTTTGGGCTCTTCCTTCTAGCCGGACTGATCCCCAGCGGTGGTGGGACTGTCCCCGGTTTTTCAAGACTTTTGACCGGAACAAACTGCCGCGGCGTGAGGGTGACACCGACCACGCAGCTTTAATTACTCATGATTATCTTTCCTGCCAGTTCCCCGGCTCTGGACAAAAGCCGGGACGAATACGAGGAATTTGAAATGCCTGAATTCTTGTTCATGTCAAACCTGTGCGACCGTCAGTGTCAGGCCAAGTGCTTTTGTCACACGCATGATCGTCTCAAAACGAGGTTTAGAACCTTCGGACAAGGTTTTGTACAGGCTTTCTCTGCCAAGGCCGGTATCCTTTGCAAGTTGAGCCATGCCGCGAGCTCTGGCGATATGACCCAGTGCCCGGATAACTTCATCAGGATCGCCATCTTCCATGACTTGCCGGAAATATTCCTGAATAGCTTCGTCGCTGTCCAGATAGTCCGCCATATCGAAACGGGTTGTTTTAACAGTCATGATTCAAATCTCCCTAGCGAGTTTAATCGCACGCTTTATATCGTCGTTTTGGGTAACTTTGTTTCCGCCACACAAAAGAAATACGATCCGCTGCTGACGTATCGTGTAATAGACCCGATATCCCTTGCCGATATCGACACGCATCTCGGAAACACCCTCACCCACTGCCTTGTGATCGCCAAAATTACCGGATTCAGCACGATCGATCCGTCTGGCAATCGTCACTTTGGCACGAATGTCCCGAAGAGAGCGCAACCAGTTATCAAAAGAATCCAGTTTTTCGACAATGTATTTCATGAACGAATTGTATCTAACCGGATACAATTCGTCAATATCTTGACACCCGCACGGAAAAACCGCTATTCTGTCTGTGCACCGGAAAAAAACGG
>CAVIFH010000086.1:0-7845 GCA_963641615.1 bacterium
CATCCAGCCCCTCGGCAGCCTTCGCAATATGGGCAGCCTTGCCGTATACGTCTGCTTTCACCTCGCAGGAGCGGGCCATCAGTTCATTGGCGCGGCTGAAAACAGTCCCCTTTTCCAGCCCGGGCCACAGGTGCAGCCCGAAAATGGCCTGCACATGGTACTTTTCAAAGATACCCGTTTCGCACAGGTCCCTTGCGCCGCCGGTGGTTTCCTCCGCCGGCTGGAAAACGATCAGTACATTGTGGGGAAGCTCTTTCTTTTCGTTCAGCCGTCTTGCAAGCTCCAGCGCAATTGCCATATGGCCATCGTGGCCGCAGGCGTGCATTTTCCCGGGATGCTGAGACGCGTAGGGTGCTCCGGTCTGCTCGCAAATGGGCAAGGCATCCGCGTCGGAGCGAAATGCAAGGGCATCCTCCTGTCCAAAATCAAAAAAAACACAGAGGGATGAGGGGATGGGGGAAAAAATATCGCATTTGAAATTTTCAAGGACCCCGCGCAGGTAGCAGACCGTTTCCGGAAGGTCTTTATCCAACTCCGGGATGCGGTGCAGTGCCTGCCTGTCTTCAATAATTTTCATGGTACGCTCCTTTGAAGTGAATTCCGTCATCTGCTCTTGCCCTCCGGTGCCTTCTCACTCTTTTTCAGAATACGGTTTCTGAACCCTTTGATCTTTGCCGCATATTTGCTCGTCTCAATTGCGGCGCAAAGCAGCAGGCCGAACTGGAATCCCACGCAAAGCCCCCCCAGCAGGTTGTCTTCTTTGTTCAAAAGGTGCAGGATCAGATACAGCATTGCCAGGAAACAGCCGCACAGGAGCACACGATGGGTCTGTCTGGTAAGGTTCAGCTTATCCTCGCTGCTGTACGCGGCGACCTTCAGGGCGGTCTCTTCCGTTTCCTGATCTGCATTACCATCTTTTCTTTCTCCGTCCAGAAGCTCCCGCAGCTCCACCCCGTAATAGTCTGACATTTCAATGAGGACATCCAGATCCGGAAGGTTGCTCCCGGTTTCCCACCTTGAAACAGTCCTCCTGCTTACGCGAAACTGCTCCGCCGCCTGCTCCTGCGTAAGGCCCTTTGCCTTACGCAGACCCTTTATAAAAGAGCCGATCTTCACCTGATCCATTCGTAATTTACTCCCTTTGGGCAGCGCATGGTGCCATCATCCCGGATTTGCTTCCATGCGAACCATTTTCGAATGAATTGTACTGCAGCATTTCTGATTTTTCAACACAGATTGTGAAAAGCGGCACCGTCTTTCTGAAATTCCATCAGCAAATGCATCTTATTTTGCAAAATGATTGCATTTCTTATGCAATTTTGACAGCCTTTTTCTTTTTTCTTGCATTTGCAAAAATAAATATTGCATTTTCTGTGAATATATTGTATTATTGGCAGGTATTCACGTTTTGAATTGAAATCGCATTGCAGCATCTATGCAAGAAGGATAATCAATATGACAAAATACGAAGCAATCAATGCAATTAATCTGGCAGAGGATCAGCTGACCGCGCTAAGCGATGCAATTTGGGATCACCCCCAGGTTAAGTATCATGAAACCTTTGCGGCTCGACTTCTGTGTGATTTTCTGAAAGCAGAGGGCTTTGAGGTAACCGAAGGCGTCGCGGGAATTCCGACGGCATTCGTCGCCAGCTTTGGAAGCGGTAAGCCTGTAATCGGCTTTCTTGCTGAATATGACGCGCTGGATGGCCTCAGCCAGAAAGCCAATCTCCCGGCCCGTGAGCCCGTAACGACAGGTGCCCCCGGCCATGGCTGCGGCCACAACCTGCTTGGCGTCGGTGCCGTTGGGGCGGCACTGGCTGTACGGGATTATCTGCGCAGCGGGAAGACCGGAACAGTAAAACTCTTCGGCTGCCCTGCTGAGGAGGGCGGGTCAGGCAAAACCTTTATGGCGCGGGAAGGCGTTTTCAACGGCACCGATGTGGCTCTGACCTGGCACCCCGGGGATACAAACAACGTTGCCGGAGGCAGCAACCTTGCAAATGTACAGGTTTTATATCGATTCCATGGGAAGGCAGCGCATGCGGCAATCTGCCCTGAGCTTGGGCGCAGTGCCCTAGATGCCGTCGAGCTTCTGAATATCGGTGTACAGTTTTTAAGGGAACACATTCCCTCCACCTGCAGAGTCCACTATGCGATCACCGACGCGGGAGGAATGTCTCCCAATACAGTGCAGGCAGAAGCGGCCGCAATGTACCTGATGAGAGCGCCGCAGCTTCCTCAGGTTCGGTCTTTAAATCAGCGCGTTGACGACATTGCCCGGGGTGCTGCACTGATGACCGGCACTTCATTGGAAGTAAAGTTCATTAAAGCAGTTTCCAATGTCCTTCCGAACAAGGTACTGGGGCATTTGCTCCAGAAGAACATGGATGAACTGGGCGCCGCCGAATATGACGAAGCAGATCGGGCCCTTGCCAGAGCCATGCGCGACACCATGGAGCAAAAGGATGATTACTACTCCATGCTTGCGGAGGAAATTGAAGATGCCGCCTTGCGTGAAGAGCTGCTGTCCTTAGCGGATGGTCCGATATACGAACGGGTACTGCCTTATCCGCCCCACGAAAAGTCATCCATGGCCTCGTCGGATGTGGGCGACGTCAGCTGGATCTGTCCGACGGCAGAAATTTCCACCGCCACGATGCCTGCCGGAACAGGTATGCACTCATGGCAGGAGGTTGCCGTTGGGAAAAGCGGTATGGCGCATAAAGGCATGCTTCAGGCATCCCGTATTCTGGCAGCAGCAGCAATCGATTTGCTGGATGATCCCGACCTGATTCTGGAAGCAAAAAAAGAGCAGAATCAAAGGACCTCAAATCAGCCCTACGTCTGCCCCATTCCGGACGGCGTTCAGCCTCAAATGGACTGATTCAGAATATCCTATACAGGAAAGGGGTAATTTTTCAGTCTTTTATCACTCCGCAAGTTCTCATGGTTTCCAGAGAAACCGCATCACAGCAGTAAAAAGGAAGGAAGAAAAGAGTTATGCAAATTGCAATTTGTCTGTGTGTTTTTCTGTTCATGGTCGTCAGCTTCAGTCTGAATAAGATTCCCATGGCACTTACGTCTATGATCGGCATGCTGGTGCTGGTCATTACCGGCTGCGTGGATGCCTCCACAGCTTTGGGCAACATCGGCAGCAGCACGGTTATCACCATGATTGCCATGTTTGTCATTGCTGCCGGTTTAAACCGGACGCAAATGGTGCACCACCTGTCGAGCATGGTATATAAGGTAACAAAAGGCTCCTTCACAAAGGTGCTGGCTGGCTATGTGCTGGTTACCTTCCTGCTTGGGCAGTTCATCCCCAGCATTACCGCGCTGTTTGCGCTTGTCTGCCCGCTGGTCATCAGCATGTGTGAGGAAATGCAGATCAAGCCCTCCAAGATGATGTACTCCATTGGTCTTGTCGCTGTCACAACCTCCTTTACCATTACCCCCATCGGCCCCTATGCCGCAAGCTTCATCGAGGACAATGGTTATCTGGCAGAGTACGGCATCACGAATTATGCCTTCACCATGTTCACCGAGATGAGCGTAAAGGTTCCTGTCGTTATTTTTGTACTGATCTGGGCAATCTTCTTTGCGCCGAAATTTGCGCCGGAGCAGCCCCTCTTCCCCATCAAGGCAATGGAAGGGAAAAAGCGTGCCGAGAAAGAGCCTCTCAAGCCGGTACAGGAAGTTTTGGGTTATGCCGTATTTGCAGTTGTGATTGTCTGCCTGATTTTCCAGTCCTTCGGGCTTCCTTCCTGGGTAATTCCCACCCTCGGTGCCTGCATCCTCGTTTTCAGCGGTGTCCTGACCGAAAAAGAGGCCATTGACAATATGGGGATGGACGTTGTTATGCTGTACGTGGGCGTTGTAACCCTGGGCAGTGCCCTTGGCAACACCGGTGCAGGCGAACTTGTGGGAGATGCAGTGGCAGATATGCTTTCTGCAACGCATAATAACTACGTTATCGGTGCCATTTTCTTCATTGCCGCTTTCGTAATGACCTCGGTTCTCTACAATCGTGCCGTCAGCAAGATCCTCATTCCGCTGGTTATTTTAACCGCCATGTCGATGGAATGCGATCCTCGTGGGCTGATGGAGCTGTGCTATATTGGATCCATGTGCTCTCTGCTGACCCCGATGGCTACCTCTGTGGTGCCCATGATGATGAACGCAGGCGGATACGATCAGAAGACGCTTCTGAAAATGGGCTGGATCCCGTCGATTGTAATGGGTGTCATTGCCGTCGGCTTCGCAATGACGCTGTATCCCTGCTTCTAAGTCAGCCGCGCATAAGGCTAAAGGCTATGGATCCGGTATCCATGTCTTTCTTCCCAGCTGTCTCATCCGCCGGGTATGCATATAAAACGCATTACGTAAAAAATTCCCCCGGAAATCGGTTTTTATATCGATTTCCGGGGGAAGCTTTTTAGTTATTGTACTTCGGTCTGTGACGCTTCGGCAGCCGGATCCGCTGGGGCTGCCGGCTCTTCCGAGGCAGCTGATACCTGCTTGCCCACCAGTCCTCCGGCGGCAATCTGCTTCAGCATGGCGGGAATATCCAAGCCGGTTGCGGCCTTCATTGCCTCGAAGGTCTGCATCATGGAGCCGGTCATATCACGGCTCAGTCCGGTAGCGGCTCCCTCGCCGAAGAGAATAATCTTCTCCGTCTTGGCGAGCGGCTCACCGATGGCGCGGGCAACATCCGGCAGTTTATTGACAACCATTTCCAGCATAGCGGCCTGACCATACTTCTGCATGGCCTCTGCCTTGCGCTCAATTGCCTCCGCTTCCGCACGGCCCTTGAGCTCAATGGCCTCCGCGATCTTCTGCGACTCATACAGCTCCGCATCTGCCTTTGCCTGGCGCTCAAACTTATCCGCCTCTGCCTGGGCCATACGGGCATCCTTTTCTGCGTCAGCCTTTTCACGCACCTCTACATTCAGCCGCTCACGCTCGATTTCCACCTGCTGGCGCTTTAATTCCGTTTCTTTCTGCAGGCGTGTCAGTTCAGCTGCGGCATGCTCGGTTTCGAAGGTCTTGCGGATGCGTTCCTTTTCAATGTCATAGGCATTGTCCGCCTTGGCGCGCTCCTGCTCGGTTTCAATCTTGTAGGCAGCCTCGCGAAGCTTCAGTTCCTTATCCTGCTCGGCAATGCTCGCCTGGGACTCCACCTCTGCCTTGTGCCCTTCCTGGGCGGCACGGGCACGGGCAATGGCAGCATCCCGCTCCTTGTCTACAATATTCTGCTGAGACATGGTGTCGACGACCTTGCCGTCTTTATCGGAGAAATTCTGAATTGTCAGATTGATAATCTCCAGGCCCATGTTGCTCATGTCTGCCATAGCAGCCTTGATGGATTCCTGGGCGAATTTGTCCCGGTTCTGCACCAGCTCGGCGATGGTCATCTGGCCGATGATTTCGCGCATGTTGCCCTCAAGCACATCCTTGGCGAGAGCCTTAATCTGGTCCGCGTTGTAGTGCAGCAGCTGCTCAGCAGCAGTCGCAATAGAGAGGTCATCAGAGCCGATCTTAATGTTCGCGACAGCGTCCACCAAAACGGAAATATATTCCTTTGTGGGTACCGGCTGCGCCGTACGGATATCCACCTGCATCAGGCACATATCCAGCTTGTCAATGCGTTCAATTGCGGGGATCCAGAATGTGGCGCCGCCGCGGACGATGCGGTAGCCAAAGCGCTTGGTGGAAATGGTATTATCCGGGTTGCGAACCTTGTAATTGTGGCGAAACAGGCCGGAGATGATCAGTGCCGTATCCGGCGGCGCAATTTTGTACCGGGGCAGCAGCTTCAGCAGCACAAATATAATTGCAATGCCGATCGGAAGCCAGTACCAGTGCTCAAACAAAGCGCCTAAAGCAGAATCCATGAATATACCTCCCTTTAATTGTTGACTGTGAAAAAATTATACCATTCACGAAGCATATTGTCAACTGCCGCAAAAGCTTCTAGAAGACATAGCAGTCATAGCGGATGGCCTTTCCGTTCAGGGTATACGACGGTGTGCGCCCGGCGAGGGTGGGGCTTTTAAGCGGGCGTTTGACAATAATTTTAGAAGGATGTGCCGAAATAGCAGCATCGAATAGGTCCGCCTCGGCAGAGCATGGAGGTTCCAGCTTCTGAATCAGCTGCAGTTTTTTATTAATCAGGCCGGACTTCTGCCGCTCCGGGAACATCGGGTCCAGATAGACAAGATCGACCTTCTCGCCCTGAAGACGCATATATTCGACGCTGTCGCCGGGCATTACCTGCATTCTTGCGGCAATTTCCTTCAGCGCCGGATTTCGCTTTGCCCGGCGAAGAGCATCCTTCAAAAGCTCCGCAATGACCGGATTCTGTTCACACAGCGTTACATTGTAGCCGTAGGCAGCGAGGAGAAAGCTGTCCTCTCCCATACCGGCGGTGGCATCGACGGCACGCAGCCCCGGTTTATCCGTTTTGGCGGCGCGTACCAGCATCTCATGCAGCAGTCTTCCCTCCGTTACGCGGTGCAGCATTCCCTCGAAATCGCCCTGATAATTAAGGCCGTACCCTATCAGGGACACCCCTTTCCCGTCAAAGCAAAGAGTCAGCCCGTCGCCGGGGCAGTCAGTCAGTTTCATTCCGCTCCTGCGGCAAAAGGACTCAGCCATTTCCCGCTGGGCGCCCTTTCCAAGGTTTACGACAACCAAATCACTCATAAATCAGCTTCCGTTTTCAAATTTTTCTATTAAGGCAGCATCGTACAAAGAGGCAAGAGCGATTGCTGAGAGACTTTGCCTCAAGTTAAAGTTTGAAGAACGCAGGGATACTGGATGTATCTCAAGTTCTTCAAACTGAAAAATTGGGGCAAAAGATCAAGCAAGCGCCGCAGACGAATTGTACGGTGCTGCCTTAAACGTCATGGCAACACGCCGCGATATCAAACGGGCACCTCTGTAAGAGGTGCCCGGACACATTATACCCCAAATACCAGCCAGATGAAGATATAGGCGGGAATGACGGCAGAAAGTGTAAAGGGAATGCCAATACGGAAGAAATCACCATTTGTTACCGTATAGCCTTCTCTGCGCAAAATGCCGATGCCGGTAATGTTGGCAGACGCGCCAATCGGTGTGCAGTTACCCCCCAAAGTCGCACCGGAAAGCAAGCCAAAATACATGGCAGTCGGGTCAACGCCCATTTCTGCGGCGATGCCCGCGATGACGGGAATCATCGTGGCAACGTAGGGAATATTATCGATGAATGCGGAAATCAGGACGGATGCCCACACGATAATGGTATACATCAGGAATTCATTGCCGCCGCCGAGCCGGACAAGGGCTTTTGCCAATGCGTCAATGACGCCCTCGTGCTTGATGCCTCCAATCATCAGGAACAATCCAATCAGGAGTCCAAGGGTTTCAAAATCAATGGCCTTGAGGGGTCCAATCACCGCGCTGACAGACTTCTGCTTTACGGTGCTGTAAATAAGGCCGATCACAAGCAGGGCACAGCAAATCAGGCCGTTCGTCTCGGCGGGAAGATTCCAGCTGTCCGGGGCAAAAGAGGCAAGAATCAACAGCAGCACCGTACCGCCCAGCAGCACCGTAGGTACATAGTCATTTACCTCCGTTTTGTTTGAGAAGCCGGTCACCGGAGATTTTTCCTTGCGGAAAAGCCAGAGAATAATCAGCGCAGACAGGATTGCCCCCAGCTCTACAGCGAAGAAAATAGATGCCTTCCCTTCATATACAAAGAAGTCCATAAAGGTCATATTCAGTGCAGAACCCAGCATGATGGCCGTGGTATCACCGACCAGGGTAGCCGCTCCCTGCAGATTGGAGGAGACTGCAATGC
>CAVIFH010000087.1:0-7845 GCA_963641615.1 bacterium
ATTAAATGCAATACTCTTTATCTGTGGGGTTGCATTTACTTTGGCAATTGAGGCGCGCCCGGCACTTCGGAGTTTTTTTGAAAAAGGGGTTGATTTTGGGAAGAACACCCGCTATAATAAATCGTCGTATGAGATTTTATTCGATAGGAGGTGGAATCCATGCCCAATATCAAGTCCTCTAAAAAGGATGTTATTTCTTCCAAGATTGCATACGAGAACAACAAGGCAAACAAGTCTGCGCTGAAGACCGTTCTGAAGAAGTTTGACGTAGCGTTGGTTGGCGGTGACAAGGCCGCAGCCGAGGCTTCCTACAAGGATGCCGTAAAGGCAGTTGACCAGGCTGTTAACAAGGGTCTTCTTCACAAGAACAATGCAGCACGCAAAAAGAGCAGTATGACTCTTAAGCTGAACAAGCTGGCCTGATTTCTCTGAAAATATCTCCTTCCGAGCCATGCTTGGAGGGAGTTTTTTCATGGCCATATGGCAGTAAATTGCGTTTTGAGGTGATCACCCATGGCAAATTTGCGCGACCCCATTACCATCCTCAGGGGAATCGGTCCGGCAAAGACCAAGCTTTTCCATGCACTCAATATCTACACCTTAGAGGACCTGATCTGTTATTTTCCCCGAGGTTATGAGGACCGCACGCAAATCGTTAACATCTGTGACCTTGAAGCAGACCGAGGTGCCTGTTTTCGCGCCATGGTAATGAATACGCCGCGGACCAGCCATATACGCCAGGGGTTGGATTTAACCAAGGTCCAGGTTGCCGACCATACCGGTCGACTGAATCTGACCTTTTTTAATTCACGCTTCGCTTCTGAGCGATTGGAATACGGCAGAGAATATGTATTTTATGGCACGCTTACGGGAGATTTCACCGGATACGGCATGACAAATCCCGTATTTGAAGAAATTGACGCCCCTGCTGTTGCCACACGGCGGGTGCTTCCTATCTACCCGCTGACTGCTGGGCTTTCCAATCAGGCAGTGTTAAAAGCCGTTATGCAGGCACTTGCCATATGCGACCCGCCGGCAGAAATCCTCCCGCCGGAAATTCGGGAACAATATGGAATTCCGGATGCGCAGAAAGCCTATCATATCATTCACCAGCCTGAAAGCATGCAGGAGGCGGTTCTCGCCAGGAAACGAATGGTATTTGAGGAATTCTTCGTTTTTTCCGCCGGGCTTAGCCTGATGCGCGCAAAAAGGGCTGAGAAGAAAGCAGTTCCTTATACAGATACAGATCTGTCTCCCTTTTATGCACAGATTCCTTTCTGCCTGACGGGTGCGCAGCAGAGGGCCATCAACGAAATCATTGCGGACATGAAAAGCGGCACACCCATGAACCGGCTGATACAGGGAGATGTGGGCAGCGGGAAAACCATGGCAGCAGCAGCTGCTGCATACTGTGCGGCAGCAAACGGTTTTCAGACTGCTTTCATGGTACCGACTGAAATTCTTGCAGAGCAGCATTATGCATCGCTGGAGCGTATTTTTTCCCCGCTTGGAATTTCCGTCGCGCTTCTCACCGGGTCTATGCCCGAGAGAGAAAAGAAAAATGTCCGCAGTGCACTTGCGGACGGAAGCATCCAAATCGCAGTGGGGACGCATGCGTTGATTTCCGAAAGCACCATATTCCACCGGCTTGGGCTCGTCATTACAGATGAACAGCATCGTTTTGGCGTAAATCAACGAAGCAGGCTTTCCGCAAAGGGCTGTGACCCCCATGTTCTTGTCATGTCCGCAACCCCCATTCCCCGTACCCTTTCCCTGCTGATGTATGGAGACCTGGATGTATCCATTCTGGACGAGCTTCCCCCGGGACGTGAAAAAGTTGATACCTTTCTTGTCGGTGAAAGCTATCGTGCCCGCATTAACGCCTTCATACGCAAACAGGTATCCCAGGGGCATCAGTGCTTTATCGTCTGCCCTGCTGTGGAGGAAAACGGAGTGTTGGGCATCAAAGCCGCCGCAGCATGGGCTGACACCCTCCGGCAGACGGTTTTTCCCGACCTGCGTATCGCGCTGCTCCACGGGCAGATGAAAGGGGAAGAAAAGGAGCAGACGATGGCTGCTTTTGCCCGCCATGAAACGGACATTTTGGTTGCCACAACCGTGATTGAAGTTGGTGTCGATGTGCCCAATGCGACACTCATGGTGATTGAAGATGCCGACCGATTTGGGCTCAGCCAGCTGCACCAGCTGCGCGGAAGGGTCGGCAGAGGGCAAAGCAAAAGCTACTGCGTCCTTACAACGCACAACCGAAATTCCGATACCGTTGCACGTCTGAAATCTCTATGTAAAACCACAGACGGCTTCCGCATTGCCGAGGAGGATTTGAAGCTGCGCGGCCCGGGTGACTTTTTCGGTTCCCGGCAATCCGGACTTCCCGCCTTTCGTATGGCTGACCTGAGCCTTGATTTAGGCGTGCTGACCCAGGCGCAAGAGGCTTCCAGGCAATGGATCGAGCAATACGGCACACAGCAAAGCGCACAGGCAGAGGCTCTGCGGCAGCGTATCGGTCAGCTGTTTCAGCGCGCCGAGGGAACCTTAAACTAGGGTAATATCGCCGGCATCCGCATTGCCGTAAGTCATACAAACGCAGCCATCAGGACTGCGTGAATAAAAGGAGGAAAAATATGCCGCCAATAAAACTGATCGCACTGGATCTGGATGGGACACTGCTGAATTCTGAGAAAATACTCTCCGAAAGGAATCTCCAGGCCCTGACGGACGCCGACAAAGCGGGCATTACGATTGTTCCTGCTACCGGGCGATTTTTCAATGCAATGCCGGAGGCCATCCGTACGCTGCCGTTTGTACGCTACGCAATCACCATTAACGGCGCCTGTGTTCTGGATATTCCGGAGAATAAAACAATTTACAATGCAGAAATTTCCCTCCCGCAGGCACTGGAAATCATGTCCGCATTAGAGTCACTCCCGGTTCTTTTCGAATGCTATCAGGACAACTGGGGCTGGATATCAGAGGCAATGCAGCGCAATGCCGAGCAATTCGCACCAAATGCATACTATCTGAATATGATCCGCAGTCTTCGTACGCCCGTTCCCGATTTAAGGAAATTTCTTATTGATAAGGGAAAGGGTGTACAGAAAATACAGATGTTTTTCAAGGATCCCGTTATGCGTCTGGATACTCTGCGAACTTTTCCGGAACGTTTTCCCGAAATTGCGGTATCCTCTTCCGTTCCCAATAACATAGAACTGAATGCGGCAGATGCAAACAAGGGGGCAGCACTGGAAAGCCTGGCAGATTATCTGAATATCCCCCTTGCAGAAACCATGGCATTTGGCGACGGGCTCAACGACATATCGATGCTTCGCCGCAGCGGTCTCGGCGTGGCCATGGGGAATGCCTGTGCGGAGGCAAAGGAAGCTGCCGCAGTTACCACGGGAAGCTGCGATGAAAGCGGCGTCGCGCAGGTCATTGAGCAGATTCTGCGTCAGTCCTGATGCAAATACAGCACAACTCTGCCGCTTCTTTTTACGCTGAATGCCCCGCCATACGGATGGTTTCCGTATGGCGGGGCATTCCTAAAAACTGTAAATTACTGATTTCTCTTTTTCATCAGCTCGCGCATGCGCACTGCGTGATCCAGAACACGCTTGCGAATGCGCAGGCTCTTCGGCGTGCATTCCAGCAGCTCATCGTCTGCCAGGAATTCCAAGCACTGCTCCAGAGACATAATCTTCGGGGGTGTCAGGCGAGTCGCCTCGTCGGAGCCGGCCGCACGCATGTTGGTCAGCTGCTTGCGCTTGCAGACATTGACGGTCATATCCTCATTGCGGCTGCAGATGCCGATCACCATGCCGGCATATACCTGCGTGCCGGGGGTAATGAACAGGATGCCGCGCTCCTGGGCAGCAGCCAGACCATAGCCCACTGCCTCGCCTGTCTCAAAGGCGACAAGAGAGCCGGTCAGGCGGCGCTCAATTTCTCCCTTCATTGGGGCATAGGAGTCCAGAATAGAGGACATAATGCCTTCGCCCCGGGTATCGGTGAGGAACTCATTGCGGTAGCCGAAGAGGCCCCGGGAAGGTACCAGAAATTCCAGGCGATAGCGGCTGCCCATCGGTGTCATGCTCACCAGATCACCCTTGCGGCGGCCCATTTTCTCAATGACGGCGCCCATGCATTCCTCCGGAACATCCGCAATCATGCGTTCAATGGGCTCACAGACCTTTCCGTCAATTTCCTTTGTCAGAACACGGGGCGTTGACACAGAAAACTCATACCCCTCCCGGCGCATGGTCTCCATCAATATGGACAGGTGCATCTCACCGCGTCCTGCCACATTAAAGGCATCCATTCCCTGCTCGGTAACGTGCAGCGACACATCCTTCAGGAGTTCTTTTTCCAGACGATCCCGGAGATTACGGGAGGTAACGTATTTTCCTTCTTTTCCGGCAAAGGGAGAGTCGTTTACTGCAAACGTCATCTCGATGGTGGGATCGCTGATCTTCACAAAGGGCAGCGGCTCCACCTTCTCCGGTGCGCAAAGGGTACGCCCGATGGTAATATCCGCCATACCGGAAAGGGCAACGATCTCGCCTGCGCCTGCCTCCTGCACAGGGACCTTGGAGAGGCCGTCAAACTCATACAGCGCGACTACCTTTCCCCGTGTCTTCACATCCGGGTCGTGGTAATCACAGATGGTGACCTCCTGATTAACCTTGATGGTACCGCGCTCAACCCGGCCAATGGCAATACGGCCGACATAGTCATTGTAGTCAATGGAAGAGACCAGCATTTGCAGCGGTGCATTGGCATCCCCCTGTGGGGCGTCAATATACCGAATAATGGTTTCAAACAAAGGGGTCAAGTCCTTGCCCATTTCATCCGGGCCATAGGAAGCCGTTCCCTGTCTGCCGGAGCAGAAAATTGTGGGGCTGTTAAACTGCTCGTCTGTTGCGTCCAGGTCGAGCAGAAGCTCCAGCACCTCATCCATAACCTCGTGCACACGCGCATCCGGCTTATCCACCTTGTTAACTGCCACAATCACCTTGTGGCCCAATTCAAGTGCCTTCTGCAGTACAAACCGTGTCTGAGGCATTGGACCCTCGGCGGCATCCACAAGGAGGATAACGCCGTTGACCATTTTCAGGATGCGCTCCACCTCGCCGCCAAAGTCGGCATGGCCCGGGGTATCGACAATGTTTATCTTGTAATCTTTATAGTGAACAGATGTATTTTTTGCAAGGATGGTGATGCCGCGCTCCCGCTCCAAATCACCGGAGTCCATGACCCGCTCCACGGTCGCCTGATTTTCCCGGTAAATACCGCCCTGCTTCAGCATTTCGTCAACTAGGGTCGTCTTACCGTGGTCAACGTGCGCAATAATGGCAATGTTTCTGATTTTATCCTGAGATGGCATAAACTGCTCTCCTTTTTATCCGATTCTCCCAATTCTCGACTTTAGAATATAGCACAAAATCAAAATGAAAGCAATCTCTAAAATAACGAACGTTGTGGACTTAAAGTCCGTTTTTCTGTGGAATTAACCATAAGTGCAGACAAATAATTCGTATTACCCGCCATCTGCAGAGGGGAGCTCCCGGGGAAAATCATAAAGAGAACAGATTTTCTTCTGCTCCCCCGTAACGGGATGAATAAAAGAAATTTCTCTGGCGCAAAGCTGCTGGGTGAAAAAGCCTGCTTTTTCTGAAAACAGGCGGCTTTCCTGCGTGCTGTATTGCGGGTCTCCCAATATTGGGCACCCCATATAGGCACAGTGCAGTCTCAGCTGATGTGTGCGGCCGGTAAGCGGAAAAAGCTCCAGGCAGGAAACCACGCCATTGGTTTCAAGGAGATGATAGACCGTATGGCAGGGCTTTCCATTCGGGTCAATCCGCCGCAGAAGGCTTGGCAATTCACATCTTGCAATCGGTGCGGTAATCTCTCCGCATGCATTTTCCGGTACGCCGAACGTAAGCGCGTGATATGTTTTCTGAGGATGCAGTTGCTGGAGCATGGCATGAATATGAGTGTATTTTGCCAAGAGCACCACGCCAAAGGTATCCCGATCCAGCCGTGTTAACGGATGGAAGGCACAATGCTGCCCAGAGTCCTGATAGTACCCCGCAACCAGATTTGCGAGTGTCCCCTCATTTTTTGCCCGGGAAGGGTGAATGAGCATACCGGATGGCTTATCTACTGCCAGAATCCATTCATCCTCATAGAGAATGGTAAGTGGGCCATGCTCCGCCGGATACTCCGGTGCATCTTCATCCATCCTGACAGTGATCACATCTCCCGCGCAAACCGGAAAATTCGTATGCTGGGGCTGACCATTTACAAAAAAAGCATTTTGCCACTTAAGCCGATTGACCAGTCCGCCGGAAAGGCCCATTTCCCGCCGCAGAAAAGACGAAAGCTTTCCATCCCGCTGTGCTGTTATACTTTGCTCCATGGTGTTCCCTCTTTATCGTGGAATGGATACAAAAACTCCCCGCCTTCTCGGCAGGGAGCTTCACAGGCTCTTATTTCAGTGCAGCCTTTGCTTTCTCTACAACAGCAGCAAAAGCAACGCCATCATGAATTGCCATTTCAGACAGGCTCTTGCGGTTCATTGTGATACCGGCCTTGTGAATGCCGTTCATGAAGGTGGAGTAATTCATGCCGAACGGTGCGACAGCCGCGCTCAGACGGGCGATCCACATCGTGCGGTAAGCACGCTTCTTTTCCTTACGGCCGGCAAATGCATAATTGCCGGACTTCATAACGGCCTGCTTGGCCATCTTGAAATGCTTGGACTTGGAGCCCCAGTAACCCTTGGCCAGCTTCAGTGTAGCATTTCTTCTTTTGCGCGTCATCATTGCGCCCTTAACTCTTGCCATTTCTGTATCCTCCTAGTCCTTATTTGTACGGAATCATCTTTTTGATTGCATCCACATTGGTCATATCGGCATATGTGGTCGCACGCAGATGACGGGTACGCTTGGTGGTCTTCTTGGTGAGGATATGGGATTTGAAAGCCTGAGCTCTCTTAACCTTACCGGTTTTGGTCAGGTTGAATCTCTTTTTTGCACCGCTATGGGTTTTCAGCTTGGGCATAAATAGGTCTCCTTCCGTATCTTAAAAAAATCGTAATTTTTACTTGCTGTTTTTCGGAGTCAGGAACATCGCCATGAAACGGCCTTCCAGCTTCGGATTCTTCTCCATGGCAGCTACCTCAGCGCACGCATCTGCAAAGTCAATCAGAAGCTTCTCGCCCAGATTGGTGTGCGCCATTTCGCGGCCGCGGAAGCGAACGCTGACCTTTACCCGGTTGCCGTCCTGCAGGAATTTCTGTGCGGCTTTCACCTTGGTGTTCAGATCGTTGGTGTCGATACTGGGGCTCATGCGGATTTCCTTGACTTCAACCACCCGTTGATTCTTTTTGGCTTCCTTCTCCCGCTTTCTCTGATCGAAGCAGAACTTGGAATAATCCATAATCTTGCACACGGGGGGTACGGCATTGGGGGAGATCTTCACAAGATCCAGGCCCTGCTCCTCTGCCATGGCATTTGCCTGGGCGGCAGAAACAATCCCAAGCTGTGCGCCGTCGGCGCCGATAAGCCGGATTTCTTTGTCCCGAATTTCCTCATTCAGCTGATGATCTAGCTTTGCTATGGTAAAACACCTCCAGAAACAACAAAAACGGATGCCAAAGCACCCGTCACACAAAGCTCCCATTTCTGAGAAATCTGTATAAACCGTTTCGCAATACGCTTACGGTGAGGCGGATGTTCAGCCTTCTTAATTACCACGCAATTCTAGCACACACGCCGCAAACTGTCAAGCAAAATTTGCAGCACATTCTGAATCATTTCCATTTGTTAA